>JAYULN010000273.1:0-12073 GCA_043763525.1 Hymenobacter sp. | reverse complement strand
TTAGAAAAGGGGCGGAAAGCAGCGGACGGCTTGTAGCACAGGCTTTAGCTGGTGCGGCGGCCGGGCAACGATGCGAACGCCGCACCAGCCAGCCTCCTTTTCCGGCTACATCAAATACGCTTTCAGCGCTGCATAGTCAACCGCCAGCGGCACGCTCTGTTTGGCGCGGCCCTGCAACGCCTGCACCACGGCCGGCAGCTCGATGGCCCGGCCCAGGATGGGCTCCACCACGGCGGGAAATTTCACGGGGTGGGCCGTGGCCAGCAGCAAGCCCGCCGCGGCCTCGTGCTGCGCCTGGTAGCGGCGCAGGGCCGCGTAGGCCACCGCCCCGTGCGGGTCGAGCAGGTAGCCGTGCTGCTCCCAAACCTGCCGGATGGCAGCCACGGTATCGGCGTCGCTCACGGTGTCGGCACTCAGGGCGGCACGCATCTTGGTCAGGTCGTTGTCGAACAGCTCCATAATGCGCGCGAAGTTGCTGGGGTTGCCCACATCCATGGCGTTGGAGAAGGTGGACACGGCGGGCCGGGGCGTGTAGGTGCCGGTGCGCAGGTAGGCTGGCACGGGCTCGTTAGCATTGCAGGCCGCGATGAAATGGCCCAGCGGCAGCCCCGAAGCCTGCGCCAGCAGCCCCGCGCACAGGTTGCCGAAGTTGCCGCTCGGCACCGAAACCACGGGCGCGGGGGCAGCGGCGGGCCACTGCTGCATGGCAAAGCAATAGTAGAGCTGCTGCGGCAGCCACCGGGCCACGTTAATGCTGTTGGCCGAGGTGAGGAAGCGTTTTTTCGCCAGCTCCGGGTCCAGAAACGCTTGTTTCACCAGCGCCTGGCAGTCGTCGAAGGTGCCGCTTACTTCCAGGGCCGTGATATTCTGGCCCAGGGTGGTGAGCTGCTGCTCCTGCACCGGGCTCACCTTGCCCGAGGGGTACAATATCACCACTTCCACGCCCGGCACGCCCAGGAAGCCGCTGGCCACGGCCCCGCCGGTATCGCCGGAGGTGGCCACCAGCACGGTTACGGACGGCGTGTCGCCGTGCCGGGCAAAGTAGCCCAGGCAGCGGCTCATAAACCGCGCGCCCACGTCTTTGAAAGCCAGCGTCGGCCCGTGAAACAGCTCTAAGGCCGAAATACCGGCCGCCACCGGCACCAGCGGAAATTCAAAATCCACGGCTTCGGCGCAGATGCGATGCAAGTCGGCCTCCGGAATAGTGCTGCCCACGTAGGGCCGCATCACGTGCAGGGCCACGGTGGCCTTGCTCAGGCTCCGTAATTCGCGCCGGAAATCGACCGAAAACCGGGGGATGGTTTCGGGGAAATACAGGCCGCCATCGGGGGCCTGGCCGGTGATGGTGGCCTGCCGGAAATCGACCGGCGGCGACTGGTGGTGAAGGCTGTAGTATTTCATTATTGCTTGATAATTTTCAGAACGTCATGCAGAGCGCAGCGAAGTATCTTTAGCGCAATACTGAATCCAATTGATTGAATTAGAGCAGTCTGGAAACTGCTGTAGTCGCGCAGTAAAGATGCTTCGCTGCGCTCTGCATGAGGTTCTTTTTTTGCCCAGTGTTGCTACCCTTGCGCCACTACCCGCGCGCCCTCGGTCCCCACCGGCCCCACGTACACATTGAACGCAATGCCCAGCTCGGCAAATACGCTGCCCAGCGCCGCACCCACGGCCTGGGCCGTTTCCTCGGTTTTATTCAGCATAAAAATCGACGGCCCCGAGCCCGAAATACCGCCCCCGATGGCCCCGGCCGCCAGGGCCCGCTTCCGCGCCTCGGCCAGGCCCGGAATGAGCGGCAGCCGCGCCGGCTCCACGATATAGTCGTCCATCGAGCGGCCAATCAGGTCGTAATCGGCCGTTAGAAAACCGGCCACCAGGCCGGCCACGTTGGCCCACTGGCGCACGGCCAGGCCCAGCGGCACGGCAGCGGGCAGCACCTGGCGCGAGTCGCTGGTTTTCAGCTCAATCTGCGGATGCACGACGGCCACCCACAGCGGCGGCGCGGGCAGGGCAATAATGTCCAGGGCCGGCTCCAGGGCCCGCACCACCGTGAAGCCGCCGAAAATGGCCGGCGCGATGTTGTCGGCGTGGCGGGCACCGGAGGCCACGACTTCGCCCGCCATGGCAAAATCGACCAGCTGCATGTTGCTGAAGCGGTTGCCCAGCAGAGCATTGGCCGCCACCACCGCGCCCACGGCGCTGGCGGCGCTGCTGCCCACCCCGCTGCCCGGCTTGATGCCTTTGGTGATTTCGACCTCGAAGCCCATTTCTTCGGGCACTTCTTTTAATAGCGCCATCAGGGCCACGCCGGCCACGTTGCGGGCCGGCTCGGTGGGCAGGTTATAGGGGTCGAGGTGCCGGATGCGGATGCCCGGCGTGGTGCCACGCGTGAGGCGAATAATGTCGTAGGGCGCGGCCAGAGCCAGGCCAAATACATCGAAGCCGCAGCCCAGGTTGGAGAGCGTGGCGGGGGAATGAACGAGAACAGTCATGAAATCAGTGAGCAGTGAGCAGTGAACCTTGGATTGTTATACTCCTCGCGAAGTGGAATGCGAAAATCGACTGGCCGGTGTAGCGACGCGACCCTTCGCGTCTCTACACCGTGCTCGTAAACCACTTCGTGAGGAGTATAACAATCCACGGTTCACTGATTTTACAACCTTGCGGCGCGGATAATATCCGCAAAAACGCCCGACGCGGTAACTTCCGCCCCGGCCCCGGCCCCCTTCACCACCAGCGGCTGCTCCGCATACCGGTCGGTGTAGAAGAGCACCACGTTGTCTTTGCCACGCAGGTCGTACAAATCGTGGCCGGGCGCTACGCTTTGCAGGCCCACGGCGGCGCGGCCTTCGGCGTAGCGGGCCACGAATTTCAGGCGCTTGCCGATGGCCGTAGCCGCCTCATAGAGCCCCCAAAAGTGGGCTTCGTGGGCTGCCAGCTGGGTGTAGAAGGCTTCCACGTCGCCTTCCAGACAAGCGGGCGGCAGGAAAGTCTCGATTTCAATGTCGGCCATCTCCATCACCTCGCCGGCCTCGCGGGCCAGGATGAGAATTTTGCGGGCCACGTCGCTGCCGCTCAGGTCGAGGCGCGGGTCGGGCTCGGTGTAGCCCTCGGTTTGGGCCTGGCGCACCACCTCGGCAAAGGGCCGGGTGCCGTCGTAGTTATTGAACACGAAATTGAGCGTGCCCGAGAGCACGGCTTCCATGCGCCGCACCACGTCGCCGCTGCGCGTGAGGTCGTTGAGCGTACCGATGATGGGCAGGGCCGCGCCCACGTTGGTTTCAAACAAAAAACTGGCGTTGAACTCCTTCGACAGGCTTTTGAGGCGGGCGTAGCTGGCGTAGTCCGACGAGCAGGCCACCTTGTTGCAGGCCACCACGGCCACGCTTTTGGCCAGCAGGGCGGCGTAGCAGCCGGCGGCGGCGGGGTTGGCCGTTACATCCACAAAAATGGAGTTGCGCAGGTTGCGGGCGATGATGAGCTGGGTGAATTCTTTCAGGGTTTGGGGCGGCGATTCGGCCAGTTTTTCGGGCCAGGCCGTGAGGTCGAGGCCTTCATCGTTCAGCAGGCAGTGGCGGCTGCTGGCAATGGCCACCACGCGCACCTGCAGGCCCAGCTTTTCGAGCAGGTGCGCCTGCTGCCGGGCCAGCTGGCTCAGCAGCTTGCCGCCCACGTTGCCCGGCCCCAGCAGAAACAAGTTCACCTGCTTCACGGTAGCCTCGAAAAAGGCCTCGTGTAGCACGTTCACGGCCTTGGGCACGTCTTCGGCCCGAATCACGGTCGAGATATTCTTCTCCGAAGCACCCTGCGCGATGGCCCGGATATTGACCCCATTGTGCCCCAACGCCCCAAACAGCTTGCCACTAATACCGGGGTGGTCCTTCATGTTATCGCCCACCAGGGCCACAATGGCCAGGCCTTTTTCGGGGCGCAGCGGCTCGATGCGGCCGGCCGCGATTTCGGTGGCAAACTCCTCGTCGACCGCCGCCTGGGCCGGCACGGTGTCCTGCTCGTTCACGCCCACGCAAATGGAGTGTTCCGACGAGCTTTGGGTGATGAGCACCACGTTGATGCGCTCGCGGGCCAGGGCCGCGAACAGCCGCTGCGAGAAGCCCGGCACGCCCACCATGCCGCTGCCCTCCAGGTTAAGCAAAGCCAGGTTGCCGATGCTCGAAATGCCCTGCACCGCAGCTGGCGTGCGCGGCGGGGCCACTTCCACCAGCGTGCCGTAGTCGGCGGGGGCAAAGGTGTTTTTAATCCAGAGCGGAATGCCGCGCTGCATCACCGGCTGAATGGTGGGCGGGTACAGCACCTTGGCCCCGAAGTGCGACAGCTCCATGGCCTCCTGGTACGAAATGCGGGCAATGGGCCGCGCCCCGCGCACCAGGCGCGGGTCGGCGGTCATCATCCCACTCACGTCGGTCCATATTTCGAGCTTTTCGGCGCGGAGGGCGGCGGCCAGCAGGGCGGCCGTGTAGTCGGAGCCGCCCCGGCCCAGCGTGGTGGTCACGCCGTAGCCATCGGCGGCAATAAAGCCGGGCACCACCCAGATTTTCGCCGAATTTTTGGCTTTAAAAGCCGCCACCTGGTACTCCGTGGTGGCCAGGTCGACCTCGGCCGTACCGAAGCGGGAATTGGTGCGAACCAGGTGCCGGGCATCCACCCAGGCGGCGTCCAGCCCGTGCGCCCGCGCGGCCGCCGCCACCAGACGCGACGACAGCAGCTCGCCGTAGCCCATCAGCTTGTCGAGGGTGCGGTGCGATAATTCACCCAGGGCAAATACGCCGTCGCACACGTGCCGCAGCTCCGCAAACTGCGTTTTAACCACGGCCAATTCCGCCGCTTGGGCCTCGCCGGCGAGCAGCTGCTGGGCCGCCTCCTGGTGCCGCTGCTCCAGCTTATTGATGGTTTCGCGGTAGGCGGCGTTGGCTTGGGCGGCGGCGCGGCCGGCCCCAATCAGCGCGTCGGTGGTGCCGCCCAGGGCCGATACCACCATCACGACCGGGCCGTTTTGGGCCGCCGCAGCCACAATGGCAATGGATTTCTCGATATTCTCGGCGGAGGCCACCGACGTGCCTCCAAATTTCAACACTTGCATAAGCGAAACATCAGGTTGCTGGTTGCACGCGGCCCCGGCCATGGCCCGCCGCCGGGTAGCAGACTGGCTGGCTGGCGCAAATCAGGAGCTGGCAAAATCAACTTGCCGGGCCATGAGGGCGTAAAAAAAATGTTCGGCGGGACCAGAAGCGCAGATAGAGCTGTTTTCTTGGCTCACTCACGCCCCACCGCTAGTCGAACAGACCAGTGCAAGGTACTACCCACGAACCGTTGATTTTCTGTTTTTTTGGCTGTTGCGCGGCGCATCCGTGGCCGAAATCAAACCCAAACCCGGTTTATCGGTAGCCGAAGGGGAACCCGATGTTGAAGTAGGGCAGCAGCTTTTTCGCCGCGTCCGAGTACATCAGGCTCACGTCGATGGGGCCCAGGAAGAAGTCCAGGCCCAGGCTCAGGGCCCCGCCGTAGGCGAGGCGGGCGGATTGCGGACGCGCCTGGTTGGGGACAAAGTCGTAGTAGAGCACATTGGCTTTGGCCGTCAGGAAAACCTTGGGGCTCACGGCGTACTGGTAGCCCACCAGCCCGGCCACGGCGCTGCCGGTGTAGAGGCCGGCTTCGGGCAGGCCGGCAAACGTGAGCTGGTTGCGCAGCACGCCGCTGAGGCCGCCGACCACCAGGTCGTTGGCGATGGCCTGGCTGTAGCGCCGGTTCACGCCCGCCTGCACCTGCACCAACAGCGTGGCCCGCCTGGTCAGCGGCAGGTATTACTCGGCGTTCAGCCGGGAGTGCTCGTAGGGCCGGAAGGAAAGGTTGGCCGATTGTTCGGTGCCGATGACCGTGGTGTCGCTCAATACCTTAAAAGAGGGACGCTGCTGATACACCCAGCCGTATTCGGCTTCGATTCGGCGGCCGTGGGTGGGGTAAGCGACGGCATTGAGCGTATTCATCTCATAAGTAGGTAGCCAGTATTAAGTAGTCAGTAGTCAGACATCAAAGTGCTGTCAATCAAGATTTAACATTGGGTCTGACTACCGAATACTTATGTCCGACTACTTAGAATAAATAGCTGTTGAGCAGGCTGATGCGGCCGTCGAGCTGGAGGCGCGAGGTAATTTCGGGCTTAAAGCGGCCGTACTCGTAGCGCGTGCCCAGGCCCACGGCCCGGTTGCGGTCGAGCAGGCGCAGCAGCTGCGCGTTGGCCAGCACGTAGCTCTGGGTGTAGAGGCCCGCTTTCTTGAAGCTCGGGCTGTACGTGGTGATGCTGACCCGCTCGCCCTGGGCCAGCAGGCGGCCCACCAGGCGCTGCTGGCGGCCCAGGTACTGCACGTGCTTGAGGCGCAGGCGCGGGTTTTCGCCGATGTTGAGCGCCACCTGGCTGGTCGAGGCGGGCGCGAGCTTATCCTGCACGGTCAGGCTGCCGATGAGGCCGATACTGGTCAGCGAGTTGTAGTGCAGGCCCAGCCCGATGCGCGTGGCCGGACTGGGCTCCGCATCCAGCACCAGTTGGGCCGATGAATCGGAGGCGGGCAGCAGCGCGTAGGTGATTTTGCGGAACGCCCGCGTGCCAAACGCGTCGCGGATGGCGGCCGATAGCTGCGGGGCCGAGTAGTAGCGCCGGGGCCGCAGCCGCAGCTGTTGGAGCAGCAGCGCCTCCGAGGCCGGTGGCAGCCCCCGCACCGCATAGCCCTCGATGTAAACCGAGTCGGCTCGCGGTGCCGTGGGTGGGTAGGCCGGCGCTGGCCCATAACGCGCAGCCAGCGAGTCGCGCAGCGCCTTCAGCTGCCCAAACACGGCCCGGCCCCGCCGCAACCCCAGCGCCGTGATGGGGGCGGCGGCCGAAAAGCTGCCGCTGGAATAGTCGCCCAGCGGATAGTCGACGTAGATGCTGCACAAGGCCTTCTGCGCCTGGAAGTCCGCGTTATCCTTGAAGGAAGAAATCTGGAGCAGCACGTCCACGGGGCTGCGCAGGCTGGCTTCGGTGTAGGCCCCGGCCGACACGTTGCTGCCGATGACAATGTCCGCGCCCATCGCCTTCACTTCCGACACCGGAAAATTGCGCACCACCCCGCCATCGACCAGCCGGTGCCCCTGGTACTGCACCGGCGTGAACACCGACGGAATTGCCATGCTCGCCCGAATGGCCGCCACCACTTCGCCGGTGCGCAGCACCTCCGGCTCGCCGGAAATGATGTCCGTGGCCACGCATCGAAACCCGCGCTGGAACCGGGCAAAGTCCTTGGTGCGGTAGTAGAAAAACAACAACTCGCTGATATTCAGCCACAGCTCCTCGGATTCAATCACGCCGTTGGGCAGCTGAAACTTGCCCTTAACGACCGGCAGCTCGACCAGGTAGCGCCCGAAATCGTCCTTGCCCGGCAGCGTAATCGTGCTCAGCTGGGCCGCGTTGGTGAGCAGCGCGTCCCAATCCAGCCCCTGGACTACCTGCTCAATCTCGGCCCCCGAGTAGCCGGCCGCGTACAGCGAGCCCACCACGGCACCCATGCTCGTACCAGTCACGTAGTCAACCCGCACCTAGGCCGAATCCAGGGCCTTGAGTAAGCCGATGTGGGCCAGCCCGCGGGCCCCGCCGCCGCTCAGCGTCAGGCCGATGCGTGGGCGTTGCGGCGGGGCTTGGGCGTTGGCAATGCTGGTGCTGAGCAGCAGCACCAACAGCAGCAGGCAGTGCTGAGGCAAAATTAAGTTAGCGGCCGTCCGGTAGGTATGCTTCATAGGAATGAGTTACGGAGTACCGGGCGAAAAGGCTAACGCAGGCCGAGAATGGTCACGCTGACCGGGTTGAAGTACCCGCCGTCGCTGCCGTAGCAGAGGTCGACGCGGCGGATGCGGCGGCCGCCCAGGCGTTGCAGGTTGAGTGGGGCGCTGTCGCGGCCCGCCAGCAGGCGGTAGCGCAGCGGCAGGCTGCTGGCCGGCCCGTAGTCGAAACTCACCAGCAAGTGGTCCAGGGTCAGGGACTGGTTATTAACCCGAAGCTTGAGGTAGCGGAAGCCCTGGGCGGCCCCGCTCAGCACCGCGCCGGCCCGCCCGACCGGCTGCCGCACCGCAATGGTGGCAACGGAAATCCAGCCGCTAACGGGCGGCCGGGGCGGCTGAATGGGCGGCCGGGGCGGCGGCGGGCGCGTTGGCTGAATGACCGGCTGCGGCTGCTGAACTACCGGTTGTGGCTGCGGGCGCGGCGGCTACGGGCGCGGGGGTTTCCTTCGCGTGCGGATTGGTTTGGAGCTGCCAGGTGGCGTTGAGCAGCATGGTCTGGCGCTCGGCGGGAGTGTCGGGAGCCCAGCCGGGACTACCGGTTTTGGCAAACTCCACCCAGGCGTCCTGCATCTTTTCGGCCAGCTCGGCGGGGCCGCCGTGGGGCCCCGCATGCCACGCGGCCCCGTTACCAGTTCGCGGTGGTTGAAGACGAAGGGCAGCCCCAGCCCGTGGTAGGCCCCGTAGGTGCTGGCGGCCACCAAGGAGGGCCAGGCAAACTCGTACATGAAGGTGCGGCCGGGCGGACGGGCGGGCGTGGGCAGCGGCCAGCCGCACGGAGGGCACCTGAAACTGGTAGGCCGTGGCCATGGCGGACAACAGCTCGCCCAGGCTCTTGGTGGGGTAGGCTTGCTTGTACACCGTAACCAGGGCCGCTGGCGCGGGGTGGAGCCGCTTCGCGGCCAGGGTCAGGACGAAGTTGGACTTGATGTTCTTCAGCAGCCCGGACGGCACCAGGAAATAATTAACCACGTCGGAATTGTAACCCACCAGCACGTCAACGGTACCGCTGGCCCCCGGCTGCACGCTGGTCAGGGGCACGGCGGGCACGATGTCGCCGTCAACCACCGGAAAATACAGCACGGACCGGGCGGGGCCGGTCAGGGCGGACGTAAATACGTTGGTGGTCAGGCAATCATCGCCCTTCACCCAACCCGGCCCGAAAATGGCCTGGCCGTCAATAGCCCCGGCCGGCGGGCGGCTGAACGGCGCGGTCGGGCCACCCGTGGTCGCGTCGCGCACGCCCAGCCAGGGCTGGTGCGGGGCCGAAGCCGCAAAGCGCAGCTCCCCCACGGGCGGGGCAGCGTAGGGGATGCTCTTGAAAACGAGCACACTCCCCACGCGCTGCCCCCGCACCTGGCCCGCCTCCGTAGTCGCCACCAGCCCGCCGGCGGCGGCCTGGGCCGTGGCCGCAGGGGTATGGGCCAGCAGCAAGCCCAGGAGGAAGAGTAGCGGGAATAATCTTTGCATGGTGCCTGCTGTAATAAGAGTTGAGAGTTGAGAGTTACAGCAGTTTCCAAGGCAGTGTGCGTGCCCTGGTCCGACGGCTCCGCCGTCGGACCGGTTGTGGTGGGAGCGATGGCGGCCCGACTGGCCTAGGCGGGGCAAACGACAACCGGTCGGACGGCTCCGCCGTCGGACCGGGGCACGCACACCAATCGGGAAACCGCTCTGGGAGTTGCGAGTTGAAGTATGACCCGCCTCAGCGGCTGCCGAACAGCACATCCCTATTGCGCAGCCACAAGGGCCGGTCCACCAGCTCGGTCGACTTCTTGCTGAAACGCAGGCTGCCCAGGTTGAGACCAACACCGGCCACCAGCAAGGCAATGCCGCCGCACTGCTCGTTTTTGCGAAGTACCGCGCTGCCCACCAGCGCCGCCACGGCTCCCACGCCCAGCAAGCGGCTCACGGCCCGGTCGTGCCGGCCCTGCTGGTACAGGTCGCTGGTTAGGCCGGCGGCAAACTCCGTCTTCAGCTTGCGAAACGGCAGCTGCCGGCCGCCCATGATGTACTTATCGCCATAGCCATAAATCGTGCGGGTAGCGTAGACCCGCACCAGGAAGTCGCGCAGCTGCCCGCGCGGCGACAACCCCTGCGCGGCGGCTGGCGAAACCCACCCCAGCAACAAAAAGACAGGGGCACCAGGCCCGATTGGATGAGTCGTTTCCGCATACGAAAGGGGTGTTTGGGGCCGCCCAAAGCAGGCCATTTACTGAATGAAGCGCCGGGGAAAGCCCGGCTCACCGGTCGTTTCGGGGAGAAGGCCCGCGCCGCTCGACCGGCTGGCCAACCGCTTCCGACTGCGATAGTAAAGAGCCCCGCTTCGGTACGCAAGGACGCAGACGGGGCGGTCTGTTACATTTTGTGAAATGTAACAGGATACGACCAGACGATAATGTGTTTTACTTTTAACTTTTAACCTATTGATTTACAAAATTATAAAATTTTTGCTCTTGGTTTCTGTTCGCCCACCTGCGCGGCGACCAGGCTGCGGGGGCGGGGGTTAAAAAAAATCTGTTGCATCTTGCCATAGTCCATCAGAATAGCCTGCTGCCGCGATATGCTACCCGACTTTTGCCCACGGCCGGCCCCGGAAGTAAGCCCGCGTCCCTGACGCTTCGCCCGCATGATACCTGCTCTACCCCTGATGCCCCACGCCAAGCGGCCCACGGTATTCCTGTTTCTGAGCGCCTTCGTCGGCCTGCTCGTGAGCGCGATTCTGGCGTTCGTCAATACGGTGCAGCGCCACGCCAACCACCTGCTGAGCATGTCGCTGCACTACCTGGTGGCACCCTGCGCCTACCTCTACGTGCGCTCGGTTCTGCACGAGGAAATCCGGTTTCACCGCTTCGACTGGCTGTACTTCGTGCCTTTCGGGCCGCACACGCTGGCGCTGCTGCCGTTTTTGCCGCACAGCGCCGCCTGTAAATTTCACTACCTACAATTGCTGCTGGTGGATATGGCGGGCGTAACCAAGCAGCAGGAGGGCCTGTTGCCGGCTTGCTATCAGCCGGTGCTCAAGTTCGGGCTCGGCACCGCCTACGGGCGGCTGCAAGGGCGGCGGCTGTGGCGGTTTGGCCGGCAAGCACCCGCCGCCCGCCGCACGCCGCCCCGAAAACGAGGCCCTGCTGCGCTGGCTGCGCGTGTTTACACTGCTCAACCTGCTCCTCTATCCGCCCGTGCTGCTGGCCAGGCTGCTGCCGCTGGATGGCACCTACGTAGCCATTTTCGCCGTTTCGGCGCTGGGTAGCTACCTGCTGGTGGCCTCCACGCTGCTGTTCTTCCAGCCCCGGATTCTGTACGGAATGCGCAACCCGGCCGCCGCTGAGCCAGGGGCCCCGGTGGGGGGCGGCGCGCCCCCCACCCACCGACAAGAAAGAAGACCTCCGCGCCTATTCGCTGAGCGACGGGCGCAAGCACGCCTACCGCGCCCGCCTGGCAACCCACATGCGGGAGCAGCAGCCGGATTTGTGCAAAGGCTACGGCATCAAGGACCTGGGGGCCGAAACCAGCATCCCGCCGCACCACCTCTCGGCTGACCACGAAGCTATTTGACGTTAGCTTTCCTATCAATACTTAAATTCAGGACTTACGCGCTTTCAGCTCCGATACCGAGGTAATTTCTCCATGCTGTTTAACTATGCTGTTTGATTTTGGTGCCCATAGCTCGTTGCTACTGCCGGCGGTCGTAACCGGCCTGGTAGCCACGGGCTGGCTGCTGCTGCGAGCCCTACGGCGCACGACCCTGACCGATGCGCTCCTGGCCCTGCTGCTGGCCGTGCCCACGCTCAGCATCGCGCAGCAGATGCTGGGCTACGCCGGCTGGTACGACAGCCACGACGGGTACACGACGGCCCTGTTTTACGGTCCCTGGCAGCTTAACCTGCTGCTGGGGCCGGCCTATTACCTCTATTTTCGGAGCCTGACCAGCCAGGAGTTCCGGCTGCTGCCCCGGGCCTGGTGGCACTTGCTGCCGGGCCTGCTGCAACTCGGGCTGGTGGCCGGGGCGCTGGGCTACGACCTGCTGGGGCTCCCCGGCATTGGCGGCCCGCACCTGCCCTATCAGGTGGGTACCAAAGGGCCCGCGCTGGCGGCGGCTGAAGTCCTCAGCCACTACCTCGGCTATGCACAGTACGTGCTGCTGCCGGCCTATTGCTGGCGGGTGGTGGTCGACTACCGGCGCTACACCCGCTACCTCAACGACAACTTTTCGGACACCGAACGCCTGCGCTTTGCCGGGCTGCGGCAA
>JAYULN010000272.1:0-4860 GCA_043763525.1 Hymenobacter sp. | reverse complement strand
ATACGGCGGGTTCCCCACCACCACATCAAAGCCGCCAGCGGCGAAGGCTTCGGGGAAGGCGGCTTCCCAGTTGAAGGCCCGTTCGCCGGCCACTGCCGGGTCGGCGATGAGGGAGTTGCCGCAGCGGATGCTGTGGTCGAGGGAAGTGAGGGGCCGGCCGGGGTTGGCGGTCTGGAGCCAGAGGCTGAGGCGGGAAATCTGGACGGATTCGGGGTTGAGGTCCACCCCGTAGATGTTGTGCTGAAGGATGTGGCGGTCGAGGTCGAACACCTCAAACTGGCCGGCCCGCAGCTCGGCCAGGGCCGTGTTCACCACCTGCCCTTCGCGCAGCAGGTAGCCAAAGGCCTCGTTGAGAAACGCGCCCGAGCCGCAGGCGGGGTCCAGCACCCGAATGCCGCGCAGGCGCTGGCCGTAGGTTTCCCAGGCATCGATGTGCTTCTGCACGCGGGCCGAAACGGTACCCAGGCGGGCACTGCTGGCCGTTTTAATCATCCGAATCGTGGCCCGGTCGGCCTCGTTCAATTCGGGCAGGGCATCGAGGCCGGCTTCCTGGCGGCGCTCGCGCAGCCAGCCGCCCACGGCCTGCTCCACAATGTAGCGGGTGATGTAGTCGGGGGTGTAGAAAATGCCGTCCTGCTTGCGCTTGCCTTCCTTGGCCGTGGGCGGGGCCTGGCCCAGCAGGCGGGCGCGCTCGGCCTCCAGGTCGGCGAGGCTCTGCTCGAAGATGTGGCCGAGGATGTTGACGTTGAGCTCGGAGGCGAAGTCGTAGTGTTCGAGGCTCAGGACCGGCCCGAGGGTGCGGTCCTTGATAACGAGAGCATCGAGGGCGGCATCGGGGGCAAAGAGGCCACCGTTGAAGCGGTTGATGTTGGCGAGGGGGTTGCCGAGGTCGATGGCCTGGAAGAGGCCGCGCACGGTGCGGTAAATCTTGTCGTCGGCGGGGTCAAAGACGTTGGCCCGCACGGCATCGAGCAAGCGCCGGAAGGTATGGCGCGGAATAATGTTCTTATCCTCGCAAAAACACACAAAGATGACGCGGTCGAGCAGCTTCTGGGTGTGCTGGAGCAAATCGAGCGGGGCCACGGCGGGGTTTTGCTCGATGAGGTGGTCGAGCAAATCGCGGCGGGCCTTGCGGTAGTCGCGGTAAAACTCCTTGCTGATGCGGGCCTCCTGCTCCTGGCGCTGGCGCAGGGCCTGGTCGAGGGGCGCATCGGGCTGGCCGGGGGCGGGCAGCAGCTGGCCCGCGCCCAGCAGGGCAAAGAAGCGGGTGAGGGCGGCGGGGTCGTCGGGCAGGGTGCGGAAGTTGAAGACTTCGGCGCGGGTCTGGTCGTTGGCGGCATACAGGCGCAGCTCCACAAAGTTGCTCACGATGACCCAGCGGCAGCTCGGTCCCATTTTGGAGGGGTAGCTGAAGGCTTGCTCCACGGGGGTTTCGGCGCGGCCCTTGGTGCCCAGCTTCTGCTTGGCATCGAGCAGGGTGCGGGCATCTTTCAGCTCGACCACGGCGCGGGTGGGGCCGCCGAGGGCCCCTTTGCCATCGGCGGCAAACTCACCGAGGGCACCGTCGGGCTTGGTGCCGTCCACGTTGGTTTTCTTTTCGAGCAGCAGCTGGCGGAACTCGGGCCGCTCGTGCTCGTAGCCCAGCGCCTGCCCGAATACGAGGGTCAGAAACTCGGCCTGGAGAGCCTCTTCCTTCTGGCTGGTTACGTAGCCCGAGGCGATGCGCTGCTGCCAGCTGCGCAGCTTTTCGAGGCGGGTGGCAAAATCGGGGAGGGCGGTGGCGGGCGTGTAGGTAGCGAGCGGGGCGGGTAGCGCGGCCGGAGCGGGGGCGAAAAGGGAAAGCATAGGGGCGAAGGTAGCGGCGGGCAGGCTGTTTGCACCGCCTACGCCAGTCGTGCCGCCATCGTTCCCACGACAACCGGTCGGACGGCTCCGCCGTCGGACCGGGGCACGTTCACTAACTCGGAAACTGCTGTATTACTTTTTTCAGTCTGGATAAAGTTCAGGATATTGGCAAGCCTGCGTTGTTTAATGGTTCTAAGTAGGCGTGCAAAAGTAAACGTGTAAAAGGCCGTCATGCAGAGCGCAGCGAAGCATCTCGCTTGCATCAGTAAATCAATTGTTTAACGATGCGGGCGAGATGCTTCGCTGCGCTCTGCATAACGGTTACTTCTGCACACCTACTTAACTAACCCAAGTTGCGGACTAGCCGCGTAGCGGCAACAGGTTTGTAGAATACCGCGTTTACACAGGCCAAAGCCGCGTAGCGGCGACAGAGCGGCAGGAAATCTGTCGCCGCTACGCGGCTTTAAAAGTGCCAATTAAATGGAACTACAAACCTGTCGCCGCGCTGCGGCTAGTCCGCAATTTGGGTTAACTACAAAACGCCCCGCGCACCCATTGGTACGCGGGGCGTTTTGGGGCCGATGGGGCGGGCTCGCACCAAGTTGGGTCGCCTCCCGCGCAATCGCCGGGGGCCTCCCACGTCACGCGGCGGGCTTAGCTGAACTGGTGCCAGCCCCAGCGCAGTAGCTCCACACTGCCCCAGCCCACCAAGCCGACGATGGCGACCAGCACCACCAGCAACACCAGTACCAGGCCCCGGCCGCTGCCGCCGTGCCGGCCTTCGGCGTAGTGGCGGCGCAGCAGGGCCACGTTGCGCTCGTTGCTTTTGTAGGCGAAATCGAACACGTTGCCGAGGATGGGAATGCCGCCCACCACGGTATCGATGAGAATATTGAGCGCCATGCGCACCACCACCGCCCCGCTGGCCCCGTGCCGAAACATGGTGAGCAGCAAGGCCACCGAAACCACGGTGGTCGACACGTCGCCCACCACGGGCAGCAAGCCCAGCAGCGGGTCGAGCCCGAAGCGGAAGCGGGTGCCCGGCAGCCGAAACTGACTATCCATGAGCCGAGCCACGCGCTCAACCCAGCGCAGCCGCTCATCAGCATCAAAAGTTGTGAGCAGCAGCTCCTCCTTGTAAAGTGGCATGGACGCGGGTTTTCGCATGATACGGCAAATGGGTGCGGAGCAGCTACACACACGTTAGCAGCGGCTTGCTTTGCCCGATTAAATTCCGTGAAAAAGCCCCGCGTACCAATTGGTAGGCGAGGCTTTTTAGCGGTACGCGGACTACAAAGTCCGCGCTACTAGCTTACCGCCGGCGGCGCGGCTTCTCCTCCTCGTCCTCGTCGTCCTCATCTTCGCCGAAGGTGGGCATGGTGAACATCGACGAGAGCAAATCCTTGAATTGCGCGCCGGCCGTGAGGCGGTTGCGCGAAATCAGGCTGTGCTCGCTCAGGCCGTGGAGCAGGAATTCCATGAGGAAGTAGGTGTGCTCGGGCGTTTCAGTGGGGTGCAGCTCGGTCACGATGTCGCGCAGGCCGGGCACCAGGTCGAGGGCGGCACGGTAGTCGTTGTCCGATGCATCGTGCAGCAAGTCCAGGGTGTGGCCGTTGCCGAACCACTCCTGCACCGTTTTGTAGGGCGAGGGGCGGTTCTTGAGCTTCTTAGACTTGTCGGGGTCGGGGAAGTATTGCAGAAACAGCGTACGGATGGCCTTGCCCATCAGCTTCTCGGCCACGATGCCGGCTCCCTCCTGCTCGCCCTCGTACACCAGCTCGACCTTGCCGGTCACGGCGGGTACGGCCGAAATAAAGTCGCCCAGGCGCACGTAGGTCTGCTTTTCGCCGTTAATCAGCGCCCGGCGCTCGGCTCCGGCAATCACCTGCTCGTAGGCCGAGATAGTGAGACGGGCCGACACGCCCGACTTGGCATCCACGAACTCGGAGCCGCGCGCTTCGACCGCAACTTGCTCCACCAAATCGTGGATGATTTCGTTGCTCGTTACCATGCCCTTCTGCTCGTCTTTGATGCGGGCTTCCTGCTTGGTGATGCGCTTGCCGATTTCAATCGACTTGGGGTAGTGCGTGATAATCTGGGCATCAATCCGGTCCTTGAGCGGCGTTACGATGCTGCCCCGGTTGGTGTAATCCTCCGGGTTGGCCGTGAACACGAACTGGATATCCAACGGCAGCCGCACCTTGAAGCCGCGAATCTGAATATCGCCTTCCTGCAAGATGTTGAACAGCGACACCTGAATGCGGGCCTGCAAGTCGGGCAATTCATTAATCACGAAAATGCCCCGGTGCGCCCGCGGAATCAGCCCGAAGTGAATCACCCGCTCGTCGGAATACGGCAGTTTCAGCGTGGCGGCTTTGATGGGGTCGGCATCGCCGATGAGGTCGGCCACCGACACGTCAGGGGTGGCCAGCTTCTCGGTGTAGCGCTCGTCGCGGTGCATCCAGGCCACGGGCGTGTCGTCGCCGTGCTCGGCAATGAGGTTTTTGGCGAACACCGACAGCGGCTGGAGCGGGTCGTCGTTCAGCTCGGCCCCGGCCACCACGGGCATCCACTCATCGAGCAGGTTGATGAGCAACCGCGCAATGCGGGTTTTGGCCTGGCCGCGCAGGCCCAGCAGGTTGATGTGGTGCCCGGCCAGAATGGCCCGCTGCAACTCCGGAATCACGGTTTCGTCGTAGCCGAAGATGCCGGGAAAAACGTCCTCTTTGAGGCGAAGCTTGCGGATGAGGTTTTCCCGCAGCTCGGCTTTCACGGTGCGGGATTTATAGCCAGACTTTTTCAGCTGGCCGAGGGTGGTGATGTGTTGCGAGTGGTTGGTTGGAAGCTGGTTGTTGACCATAAAGTAACGCCAACTTTTAGTTGGAGAGTCGTTGAAAATCAGTAAGTAAGCAATGTTGAACGACCGTCGTTCAACGGGTCTCCAACTGAGAGTTGGAGTTACAGCGTTTTGCGGCGGTTCTTCTTGTAATCCTCGAACACCAGGTGGCCCAGGCC
>JAYULN010000271.1:0-1975 GCA_043763525.1 Hymenobacter sp. | reverse complement strand
CCGCCGCCGAAGCAAACACAGCCGCGGCTGGAAAAATGGCCGGTGACAGCGCGGCCATGGCCCCGGCCGGTGGCACTGCCCAGGCCGACCCTAATGGCCCCACCGGCCCTCATAAAGACGACAACGAGTTTATGATGACGGCCGCGCACAGCGACCAGAACGAAATTCAGCAAAGCAAAATGGCCCTGGCCAAGGGCGTAACCGGCACAGCCCGGGCGATGGCCGACAAGATGATTGCCGACCACACCAAATCGACGGCCGACCTGAAGAAAATTGCCGCCAAAAAAGGCGTGACGCTGCCAACCGACATGGATGCCGAGCACAAGGCCATGGCCCCCGCCATGGAGAAGCTGTCGGGCAAGGAGTTTGAGGCCAAGTACCTGGCTCAGATGCAGGCCGACCACCAAAAAACGGCTAACACGATGATGGCCCACGAAAAAATGACCCAGGATGCCGACCTGAAAGCATTCATCGGCAAGACCCTGCCCGTGGTACAAATGCACCTGGGCATGGCCCAGAAGGGCAGCGGCATGAAAATGTAAGCTTCGCCTTTGTCATCAAAAAAAGCCGCTGTCAGCCTTGACAGCGGCTTTTTTGATGCTTACAGAATTGCCTAGCTGGCGTATTTGCTGGTCTTTAATTCCTCGGCCAAAAACCTGGCCGTGTGGCCTTTGCCCGATTTAGCTACCTGCTCGGGGGTGCCCTGGGCCACGATGAAGCCGCCACCCGCGCCGCCTTCGGGGCCAATGTCGATGACGTGGTCGGCCACCTTTATCAGGTCGAGGTTGTGCTCGATGATGAGGACGGTATTGCCTTTGTCGGCCAGCTTCTGGAGCACGTCGGCGAGGTGGTTGATGTCTTCGAAGTGCAGGCCGGTGGTGGGCTCGTCGAGGATGTAGAAGGTCTTGCCGGTGTCCTTCTTGCTGAGCTCGGTGGCGAGCTTCACGCGCTGAGCCTCGCCGCCCGAGAGCGTAGTGGCCTGCTGGCCCAGCGTGAGGTAGCCGAGGCCCACGTCGTTCAGGGTCTTGATTTTACGCAGGATGCGCGGCTGGTATTCAAAAAATTCCACGGCCTTCTCCACGGTCATGTCGAGGATGTCGGTGATGGACTTGCCTTTGAAGCGCACTTCCAGCGTTTCGCGGTTGTAGCGGCGGCCCTTGCAGGTTTCGCAGGGCACGTGCACGTCGGGCAGGAAATTCATCTCGATGGTGCGGATGCCCGCGCCCTCGCAGGTTTCGCAGCGCCCGCCCTTCACGTTGAAGGAGAAGCGGCCGGGACCGTAGCCGCGAATTTTGGCCTCCGCCATCTCGCCAAACAGCTGCCGGATTTCGGTGAACACGCCCGTGTACGTGGCCGGGTTCGAGCGCGGCGTACGCCCGATTGGCGACTGGTCCACCTCAATCACCTTATCCACCAAATCCAGCCCTTCGATGCTGCCGTAGGCCAGCGGCTCGCGCTTGGCGTTGAAGAAATGCTGGTTGAGAATGGGGTACAGCGTGTCGTGGATGAGCGTGCTTTTACCCGAACCGCTCACCCCCGTTACGGCCACCAGCTTGCCCAGTGGCACTTTCAGGGTTACATTTTTGAGGTTGTTACCAGTCGCGCCCTTCAGCACGAGGTCCACGCCTTCGCCCTTGCGCTTCTTGCGCTGCATCTCGATGTGCTTCTGCCCGCTGAGGTACTGCGAGGTGAGCGAGCCGGAATTCAGAATCTCCTTAGGTGTGCCCGAGGCCACAATGTGGCCACCGTGAATGCCCGCGCCGGGGCCAATGTCCAGCACGTGGTCGGCGTGCAGAATCATGTCCTTGTCGTGCTCCACCACAATGACGGAGTTGCCAATGTCGCGCAGGTGCTGCAACGCCTTGATGAGCCGCTCGTTGTCGCGCTGGTGCAGGCCGATGCTGGGCTCGTCCATGATGTAGAGCACGCCCACGAGCTGGGTGCCAATCTGGGTGGCGAGGCGGATGCGCTGGCT
>JAYULN010000270.1:0-4881 GCA_043763525.1 Hymenobacter sp. | reverse complement strand
AGCATCTCTACCGCTCCGTTGAACGTCGCATACGAAGCGGTAGAGATGCTTCGATAAGCTCAGCATGACCGTTCCTTTGACTTTCTAAACAGCTTCACTGTTTAGTTATTACAAAAATAATAAAAAAATTTATATATATATAATTTATTTTAAACAATCACCAGGCCATTTGACCATCGTCATTGCCTGCCCAAACCGGTACAAGGTGCTGCCCCCCCCCCAATGCCAATTGAAAACAGGTAGCTGGTTTGGACCCGACGATTTAGCACCTATTTGACTAACCTTGCAGCGCCCAGAACCAAGCAGAACAGCCCTTTCGTGGGGCTTTAGCCCAAGTAGGGTTGCAATGGGCGGCCCACCAACTAGCCGTCGGTGGCGGGCTGCACGAGCAGCGGCACCGGGCTTTCGGCCAGCAGCTGGCTGGTTACGCTGCGATGAAAGATGGAACCCCAAAAGCTGCGGCGGCGGGCGATGAGCACCAGCAGCTGGGCCTCGGTTTGGGCAATGGCCGTGAGCAGGCCCTGGGCCGGGCTGGGGTGGCGCACGGCCAGGGGCGTGGTGTAGCTGGCCCCGGCGGTGAGGCCGCTGGCTTTCACGTAGCGCAGGGCGGCGGCGCAGGCCTGGTCGTCCTCAATTTCGTCTACCGTAACCACGGTGATGACCGGGCGCAGCCGCGCCACCAGCTGCAAGGCAAACGTGGCCTGGTCGAGTCCGAACGGCTCGCCATCGGCGGCCACCGCAATGCGCGTGGGGCTGCAAGGGCCGTGGTAGGCTTCGGGCACTACCAGCAGCGGAAAACCGCCGCCGCGCAGCAGGTTTTGCACGGCCGTACTCACGTCGTCGTTCCGGGCTGGTGCCTCGGCCCGACCCAGCACAAACAGCACCGGGCCGAAGCGCCGGGCTAGTCCGAGGGCGGTGCTCAGCTGGAGGTCGGGCACCAGCTCCACGGCCACGGGCACCGCCACACCATGGGCAATGGCGAGCACGGCCGCCCGCAGGTCGCCTTCGTGCTTTGGGGGGCGCAGTAGCAGCTCCCCTTCGAGGGCCGAGGCCGCCCGCACGTGCAGCAGCACCAGCCGCGCCCCAATGGGAGCCGCCAGCTCGGCGGCGTAGCGCACGGCCTGGTACGCCGCGGGGAAGAAGTTGGTGAGCACAATCAGCGTCAGCGGCGCTGGTTGGCCCACCGCTTCATCCGCGGCACTAGCAGTAGCAAGGGCGGAGTTCATAGCAGAGCGACAAAGGAAGGGGCTGGTTGCTGGTTGGATTAACCAGTTAAATAATTAGCCAGTAGTATATAGTCAGTATTCAGATAGCAAAATGCCGTCAATCGAAAATTAACATCGGGTCTGACTACCGAATACCTATATCCGACTACTTAATTGGCTTACGACCTTGTTCGGGAAGTGCCCGCTGAGGTGCGCGGAGTTCGGCTGATTTGTGGCGTACTGGCCAGTTTGACCAGTCAATTCAGTAGCCTATTCGCTGAAATGACACTGGTAAATGACAACCCGCAACCACCTCTCATCAGCGTTCGGCGGCTACGGGCTTCGATTCGACCGGGAACAAGGCCTGGCGCAGGGTTTGGTCGTGGTGGTAGATGTCGGCGAAGAAGTGAATCTGGCCCGCCGCATCGGCCGCGCAGGTGGGGTAGCGCACGTAGAACGGCATGGAGCGGTGCAGCAGGAAGTTGCGGGGCTCTTCATCCTTAGCGCATTGGGCTTCGGTGGGCAGCGGCACCGGGCGGCCGTCGCGGCGCAGCAGGTAGGCCGCCAGCCGCATCGGCCCCGATATTCGGATGCAGCCGTGGCTAAGGGCCCGCCGCGGCTGCTCGAACAGCTGGCGCATGGGCGTATCGTGCAGGTACACCGAGTACGGATTGTTGAACCGGAAAACGATGTGCCCCAGGGCGTTGTCGCACCCCGAAGACTGGTGAATGGTGTAATCGAAATTCTCCGCAGTCACCCGCTTCCAGTTGATGCGGTAGGGGTTGCGCCGCCGCCCCTGCTGGTCATACAGCGTCAGGTTGTTGCGGCCCAGGTAGCCGGGGTCGACCTTGAGGCGGGGCAGCATTTCCTTAATGGCGATGGAGCGCGGCACGTGCCAGTCGGGGGCCGTGGTGAAGTAGGTGATGGCGCTGCTGAGCGTGGGCGTGGGCGTTTGGGGCTGGCCCACAATCACGCGGTGCTGCTGCTGCACACTATCGCCGCGCACTACTTGCAAAATGTAGGCGGGCAGGTTGATGAGCACATATTCGGCTTCGGGAATGGCATCCCAGCGCCAGCGCTCCAGGTTGAGGGCAATTTGCTGGTACTGGGCCTGGCGGCGGGCGGCCGAGTCGGGCGGGGCGGGCTGGCGCAGCCACCGCACCAGCGCGGCTTGCAGCAGGCGGTATTCGCGGTTGGCCGGCTGGCAGGCCCGCACCACTGCCCCCACCCGCCCGGTGGTCAGGCCGGCACGCAAGACCTCGGCGGGCAAAAAAGCCCGCTTGACCCGCAGCTCGCGGGGCGACAGCGTGTTGGGCCGCAGCCGGCCCCGGTACAAGTCGAGCATGAGGCGCAGCACCGCGTCGCTGAGGTACACCTCGAAGCGGGCCTGCTGGCCCGCGCGACCCGTAGCGACCGTGGAGTGGGCCAGCGAATCGCGCAAGGCCGCCAGGCGAAACCCGCCGTAGTCGGCCGGGCGCAGGCCAAAGGCGGGGGCCTCGGCCAGCAGGGCCAGCGCGGTGGCGGCTACCGGGGCAATGCTGTCGGAAGCCGCCGTCCAGACCGGGCCGGGGGCCGGGCCGTAGAGCGCCCGCACGCTGGCCCCGGCCTGCAAGGCCAGCCGGGCATCGGCCCCGGCGCTGCCCACCGTGCTGGTATCGAGCAGGGCCAGAATGAGCCGGCCCACCGGCACGCCGGCGGCCGGCACCGGGGGGGCGGCCAGGCCGTTGCAGCCACCGGGCTGGCCGGCCACGGGCGACGGCTCGAAGCACAAGGCTACGATGAGCAACAGGCTAACGGCCAAGGAAAGGCTCCGGATACGCACGGCGGTTGAAACAAGGAGAAACGAAAGAACCTGCTACCGCAATGCCGGGTCGGAAACCCACGCCGGGAACCCCAGCCAGCTGCTTGCGATAATATAATCAAGTTACAATATTTAATCGAATAACTCTAATTTTTCCATCAATAACCTTAACAGCAAGTCATATTCAACAAGGCTAGAACTTACGCAAATGCGCCAGTCGTTAGCCCCGGCGGGGCGGCCATTCGGCAGTAAAACACTGATTTACAAGAATAAAGCCCCAGCGGGGTCGTACCCGGTAGGGCGACCCAATTTCCCCGCATCCATTGGGTCGCCCTACCGGGCACGACCCCGCCGGGGCTTTATCACTATTATTCAGCTAAGTAGGTAGCCAGTATTAAACAGTCAGTAGTCAGACATCAAAGTGCTGTCAATCAATATTTAACATTGGGTCTTACTACCGAATACTTATGTCCGACTACTTAGTTACTGCCGACGGGTCGCCCCGCTGGGGCTAAAAGCATGGAGGTTTGCATAAGTCCTATTCCTATTGTTCAGTCGGTTACTACCGATATGCCGCCCCTCTGGGGCTTGAGGAATACGGCTTTGCGCAAGTCCTAAGTAGTCGGACATAAGTATTCGGTAGTAAGACCCAATGTTACATCTTGATTGACAGAACTTTGATGTCTGACTACTGACTACTTAATACTGGCTACCTACTTAAAGGCCTTAAATAGCTACCGTCGAAACCGGATTATTAAGTCGGGCTTCGGCGGCTTTGCGCAGGGCGCACTGGGCGCAGCTGGCGGCCGTGGGCAGCGTACTGGTGAGCAGCAGCAGCACCGGAATGCGCAGGTGGTAAGCGTTGGTTTTGGTGTAGTTTGGGTTGAAGAACCGGCGCACCAGGCAGCCGTCGGCCGTGGCCAGCACCAGCAGCTGCGCGGCGTGCGCGGCACAAAACTCGCTAAGGCCTTCGAGGGCATCCTCCTCGGGCAACAGATGCACGGCCGCATCGGGCAGGTGAAGGCGGGCATCGAGCAAGGCCTTTTTCAGGGGCACGAGGCCCGCGGTGCCGGGCGGGTAGAATTGCACGAGGTTGAATTGGGGCCCCCGGCATGCGGGCCAGGGCCGGCAGGGCCGCCGCTGGCACCGAGGCGGGCAAAATCGCCGGACACCACCACGTGGCCGGGCAGCTCGTGGCGGCCGGCCGGCACCAACAGCACCGGGCAGCTCACCAGCTCGGGCAACAGCACCAGCGGCGTGCCAGCCACGGCCGCCACCGCGCAGTCGGTAAGAGCCAGACCAGTCACCACCATGTCGGCGCGGTAGCCGGCCACCAGCACTTGTAGCACCTCGGCCAGCGGCGCGGCCGCCAGTTGGAAGTGGTAGTGAATGCGCCGGCCGCTCTGACGGGTGAGCTGCTGGTAGCGCAGGCGCTCGGCCAGCGCTTGCAGGCGGGCCAGCTGCGCGGTGCGCAGCGCCAGGGCCAGCACCGTGCCGGTGCCGCCTTGCACCAACACAATTTCGGCGGGCAGGCGCACGGCCAGCTTGTTGGCATAAACCAGCGCGTTTTCGGACGCAGCCGTGAAGTCGATGGGCACCAGAATGATTTGCATAAATGCCAAGCCATTCGCTTTTAGCTGACAGCCGTTAGCTTTTTGATTTGCTATCAAGCAGTTGTGCCAAACGCATTAGCTGTAAAGACATTTAAACTTTTGCTGCCATCATAAAAGCAGCTAAATAATGCCAGGATTTCCAATTTCTGACTGAGGTCTCAAGTCGCACTAATAAGGTGCGAAAAGAATCAAACCACGCCCAGGTACGCTCACAAACGAAACGATTTTTATACGCTTCTTCGTCAAATAGTCGCTTGGGCCC
>JAYULN010000269.1:0-1980 GCA_043763525.1 Hymenobacter sp. | reverse complement strand
AGCAGTGCCCAGCCAGGGATGCCCTGGAGCATGACGTGGGCTGGGGCATCGCCCATTACAATGTATTGCGAAGCCGGCAGCAGACCAATGCCGGCCCCGGTGCAGCCAATCACGGCCAGCAGCAGGCCAAATCCCATGATGGTCAGCAGCACGCCGGCTACCACGCGAATGGCCGAGCCTACAAAATTTACGGCCGGGCGCAGGGTGCGGGCGGCATCCTCCACGAACGCGCCCACGGGGCGGTTGGTGGTGGCCGGGCCTTCCGCGAAATCATTGTTGCGGGCGCTGCTGTCGAAGCTTTCCAGCGTCATGGCGTCGCCGCGCATCCGCAGCTTGTCCGAAACCGTTTTGGCCTCGGGCAATACTATCCAGAGAATAATGTAGAGCAGGAAGGTGAAGCCCCCGGCAAACAAGCCGGCCAGCATAATCACCCGCACCAGCGTCACGTCGATGTTGAAGTAGGCGGCCAGCCCGGCGGCCACGCCCGCCACTTTGCCGGTACCCGTGTCGCGAAACAAGCGGCGGCCTGCCAACGGCCCCGTCGTGAGCAGGGCCTCCGGGTGCGCGGGGGCATCGTAGCGTTTGGGTAATAAAATCCAGAGGATGATGTAGGCCAGTATAACCCAGCCGCCCACGTCGAGGCGACCGTTGCGCCCGATGCCCCAGATGTGGATGGCGGGCAACGAGATGGTCAGAAACACGAGGCCCAGGCGAATCCAGAGCGGGTTCACGGCGAAATACTGCGCGATGCCGGCGGCCACGCCCGCAATCTTGCGGTTGGCCATGTCGCGGTACAGGCGCTTGGGCTCGCCGGTGGCGGCCGTGGCAGCGGCAGCGCCCTCAGTGGGATAGGCGCTGGCAGCGGGGCGGGCGTAGCTGGCCGAGGCGGTGGCTTCTTCCGCCTCTACTTCGTCGTCGTCGTCGGCGTCGGGGGCGAAGTCGCTCACCCGGCCCATCTTGGCCGTCATGGCATTCACGTCGTCGAGGGTGATGACCTGCTGCACGGGCGAGAGGCGGGCGGCAAACAGCTCGGCGATGCGGCCTTCGATGTCGGCCACGATGTCCTGGTGGCCGCGGTAGCCGGCGAAGTGGGCTTTCACCTCGGCCAAGTAGCGGCTCAGGACCTCGAAACCATCTTCTTCGATGTGGAAGATGAGGCCTTGCAGATTGATACTAATGTTCTTTTTCATGTGAAAGAAGGCCGAACGGGCCAATTTGATGCTGGTGAGTGAAGCAGGAAAAGGAAGCGGGTGGGGGCGGGCTAGCGGCTGTCGCCCGGTGGGCGGCTGTGGCGGATGATGCCCACCGAGGCAGCCATTTCTTCCCAGGTATCGCGCAGCTCGCCCAAAAACTGGCGGCCGGCCTCGGTAAGGGTGTAGTATTTGCGGGGCGGGCCGCTGCTGCTTTCCTTCCAGACGTAGTCGAGCAGGGCCGCATTTTTGAGGCGGGTGAGCAAGGGGTAGAGCGTGCCCTCCACCACTATCATGCGGGCCGAAGTCAGCTCCTCCAGCATGTCGGAGGCGTAGGCTTCGCCGCGGGCGATGATTTCCAGGATGCAGAATTCAAGGATTCCCTTGCGCATCTGAACCTGGGTGTTCTCGAGTTTCATGGGCGGGGTGGTTAGCTAGTGGGTGAGAAACAGTACAAATGTATGGTAGGTACTTTGTAACGCAAGGTACTGGATAACTAATTCACTCATATTTCATTTAATTATTGCTTGTGTGCTGATAATCAGGGAGAAAATTTTTGATGCGAATTGCAAAAAGGTAAAAATTGTCGCTTCACAAGACTTCACCGCAGAATGCGCCGAGGTTTCGCGGAAGAAACACAGATGCCCTTCTGCGAAACTTCCGCGAAATCTCGGCGCCCCCTGCGGCGAAAGTCATCTTCTCTAACTGCTGTTACACAGTAGGGGGTAGCGCGAACTGTGTAGTTCGCGTCCCCGGGCCGTTCGGTCGGCGTTACTGGCGCGAGGACGCG
>JAYULN010000268.1:0-1985 GCA_043763525.1 Hymenobacter sp. | reverse complement strand
TCATCGGTTCGGTGGTGATGCACCCGACCAACACCGTGCCCACCGGCGTTAGCAAATACGCGGTAATTGATGGGCAGCAGCGGCTCACTACGCTGTTTGTTTTGCTGGTGGCCTTGCGCGATACTGCCCGCGCGGCGGGGTACGAACGCCTGGCCGAGCGCATTGCCGACACCTACCTGACCAACAAGTACGCGCCGGCGCACGAGCGGTACAAGCTGCTGCCTACGCAGGCCGACCGCGCGGCTTTTCGCCAGCTCGCCGACCATGCGCCCGGCACCGAACCCGTACCGGGGCTGATTACCGAAGCCTTCAATTACTTCCGGCAGCACCTTGGGGTGTGGGTGAACAGCACGCCGGAACGCGCCGATGAAATGCTGCGGTTGATACTGGAGCGTCTTTCGCTGGTCAGCATCACGCTGAACGACGACGATGACCCGTACCTGGTGTTCGAGAGTTTGAACGCCAAGGGAATGCAGCTGACGGCGGCCGACCTCATCCGCAACTATTTGTTCATGAAAATTCACCCCGACCAGCAGGATGAGTTGAATGAACGGTACTGGATGCCCATGCAGTCGGCGCTGGGCGACTCGCTCACGGCGTTTATCTGGCACTACCTGATGCGCAATGGTGGCAACGTGCCGCTGTCGGACGTGTACCTCTCGTTTCGCAAAGCCACGGCCGGGCGCGCCGTGCCGGAAGTGCTGGCCGAGCTGGCCCGTTTCGCGCCCACGTATGCCCGGATGCTGCATCCGGAGCTGGAAACCCAGCGTGAGGCGGTGCAGCGAGCCCTGCGCCGTCTGCACCGCACCCGCCTGACAGTGGCCTACCCGCTGATAATGCGGTTTTACGACCAGGTGCGCCACGGCGGACAGATGGCGGAGGGCACGTTGCTGGCCGTGCTCGACTTGCTGGAAAACTACGCCTTGCGCGGGTTTATGGCCCGTCGGGGCGTGGGCGGGGCCAACAAGTCGATGCAAACGCTGGCCTCCCGTACCAACCAGCTCGACCAGCAGCCCGAAGCCCTGCTGGCCGACATGAAGACCTACCTCGCCACGCAGAACTATCCCAGCGATGCCGACGTGCGCACGGCGCTGGAAGAGCAGCCGCTCTACCACCACGCCGGCGAACGGAATACCCGAACCAAGCTCCTGCTTGATACCTTGGAAGCCGACCTCAGCGGCAAAGAAACCGTGGCCCTGGGCACCCTCAGCATCGAACACGTAATGCCCCAAACCCTGACCCCGGCCTGGCGGGACTCGCTGGGCGACGACGCGGAGCGCCACCACCACCAGCTGCTGCACACCCTGGGCAACCTTACGCTGACGGGCTACAACAGCGAGTTGTCGAACTCGCCGTTTGCGGTGAAGCAACAGCTGTACGCCGGCAGCAACGTAAGTCTCAATGCGGAACTAGCCTCGATTGCGGTGTGGGACGCGGCGGCTATCCGGGCGCGGGGCCGGCACCTGGCGCAGGCGGTGCTGGAGCGGTGGCCCTCGTTTGCGCCTAACCTTACCGAACCCGCCGAAGCCCCCAATGCGCCCCGCGCCGCCAGTATCCGGCCCACGGCCGTTAGCCTGCGCGGGCAGCGGCAGGCCGTAGGCACCTGGGTAGAAGTAGTAACCGCCACCGCGCGCCTGGCTGCCGCCGCCGTCGGGCCGGGTTTTTGGCCCCAGCTGCAAGTTTCCAAACCCAGCTATTTCAACCAGCGCGCCGAGGCCCTGCGCAGTCCGGCGCTGCTGGTTGAGGGCTGGTACTACGAAGGCCACAACAATGCCGATGGCCACCGCCGCAACTGTCGGACGGTGCTCGAACAAGCGGGTATTGCCGAGGCCGATTGGCAGGTAGAAACGGCGGGTGAAACCGTCGAGGCCAATGGTGGCTAAGGTTTCGGCTGGTTAAACTGCTGTTACGCAAGCGCTTGTAGCGCGGACTTTGTAGTCCGCGTCCCCGCGCCGTTCGGCTGGCTTTAATGGCGCGGGGACGCG
>JAYULN010000267.1:0-12139 GCA_043763525.1 Hymenobacter sp. | reverse complement strand
GAAGCATCTTGCCCGCCACCAGTAATTCATTCGACTGAATTGCGTTGCGCAGTAAAGATGCTTCGCTGCGCTCTGCATGACGTTCAAGGGTACGTGCTGCCCAACGCCGGCCATACTTTTTCGGCCCGGCGCGGTTTACTCCCGACCTTTGCCCTGCTTATGAACCCCACCCCTTCCGCTACCAAAACCGGCCAGGTCTTCGACTGGGCCGTGCTGCGTCGCCTGCTGAGCTACGTGCGCCCCTACCGGCGCGTGTTCATCGGCCTTATTGCGCTTACCATTGCCACGGCGGCACTGGGCACGCTGCGGCCGTTTCTCATCCAGCGCATGGTCGATGTCAGCATCGAGCAGGGCGACCTGAAGAGCCTGAACACCATGTTTCTGGTGCTGCTGGTGCTGCTGGTGGCCCACGCCGGCGTGAGCTATTTGCAGACCTACTACGGCGGCTGGCTGGGCCAGTACATCGTGCGCGACATCCGCACCGACCTCTACCGGCACCTGCTCAACCTCAAGCTCAGCTTCTTCGACCGCACGCCCATCGGCGTGCTCGTCACGCGCAGCATTTCCGATGTCGAAACCCTCTCCGATGTGTTCAGCGAGGGCCTGGCGGCGATGGTGGGCGACATTTTGCAGCTGCTCTTCATCATGGCCTTCATGTTCTACATCGACTGGCGGCTCACGCTCATCAGCCTGTCGGTGATTCCGCCGCTGCTCTTCTCGACCTACGTGTTCAAGGAGAAAATCAAGACATCGTTTCAGGACGTGCGCAACGCCGTATCCCAGCTCAACTCCTTCGTGCAGGAACACCTCACGGGCATGAACGTGGTTCAGATTTTCAACAACGAGGAGCGGGAATACCGCAAGTTCGCGGCCATCAACAAGGAGCACACCGAGGCCAATATCCGCTCGGTGCTCTACTACAGCATCTATTTCCCGGTGGCCGAGGTGCTGGCGGCCGTTGGGGTGGGTTTGCTGGTGTGGTACGCCGCGCAGGGCCAGATTGAGGGCTCGATTTCCAAGGGCGCGCTCATCGCCTTCATCATGTACAACGCGCTGTTCTTCCGCCCCATCCGGCAGATTGCCGACCGGTTCAACACCCTCCAGCTGGGCCTCGTCAGCACCGAGCGCCTGCTGAAGCTGCTTGATAACCAAGACCTGGTGGCCACCTCAGGCACCTTCGCCCCGGCCGAATTGCAGGGCGATGTCGAATTCAAGCACGTCCGCTTCGCTTATAATGAGCCCGACTGGGTGCTCAAGGACATCAGCTTTCATGTGAAGCCCGGCCAGACCATTGCCTTCGTGGGGGCCACTGGCGCGGGCAAAACCAGCATCATCAACCTGCTGAGCCGCTTCTACGACATTCAGGAAGGCAGCATCTGCATTGATGGCCGCGACCTGCGCGAATACGACCTCAGCCTGCTGCGCCGGCAAATCGGCATTGTGCTGCAAGATGTTTTCCTGTTCGCCGGCAGCATCCGCGACAACATCACGCTGGGCAATAAAACCATCACCGACCAGCAAATCTGGGAAGCGGCCGACTTGGTGGGAGCGCGCCGCTTCATCGAGCGCCTGCCCGGTGCCCTCGCCTACCCGGTAATGGAGCGCGGGGCCACGCTCTCGGTTGGTCAGCGCCAGCTCATCAGCTTCGTGCGGGCCATGGTGTACCAGCCCCGCGTCATCGTGCTCGACGAGGCCACGTCCTCCGTCGATTCGGAGACGGAAGAGTTGATTCAGGCCGCCATCGAAAAGCTGATGCAGGGCCGCACCTCCCTCGTCATCGCCCACCGCCTGAGCACCATCCAGAAAGCCGATAAAATCATCGTCCTCGACAAGGGCGAAATCAAGGAAACCGGCACTCATGATGAGTTGCTGCGCATCGAGGGCGGCTATTACGCCCAGCTCTACCGCATGCAGTACATTGTTGTCAATGAAGAATTAGGGATGAAGAATGAAGAATTACCGTCCAACTAATGCGGCGTTCTTAATTCCTCATTCTACATTCCTAATTCTTTATTAAGCGCAGCGTAAAATGACCCGTTACCTCTTCCTCGCCATCATCCTGCTCACCCTCATTGCCGCCGGCACCTACGTGTACCTCGGCGGCAGCCACGAGCCGAAAGTCACCCTCGAAACCACCGCCGCGCCGCTGTACCTGGCCGGGCAGCCGTTCCACGGCCCCGTGCGCGGCGAGGGCTTTGGCAACCTCTTCCGCCAGGCCAAAGATGCCCAGACCCAGCTGCGCGGCGACCTGGCCAACCTTTACCTCAACGACCCCGAATCGGCCCACGACACCATCCGCGCCTTCATCGGCCTGGCCGTGGCCGATACCAGCCAGCCGCTGCCGGCCGGCTTCCGCTACCGGGTGGTACCGGCCGGGCAGCGCGTCGTCGCGGCCCGCCTGCGCGGCGTGAGCTACCTGCTGGCCCCCAACAAGCTCTACCCCGCCGCCCTGGAGGCCGTGAAAAAGCAAAAGCTCACCCAACGCGGCGATTTTTACCTCGAACGGTTCGGGGCCGACGAAGCCTCCGAAGTATGGGTAGGCGTGAAGTAAGCTCAGGCCGCCGCGCTACCAGCCATAGGGCAGGCTCAGGCCCACACTACACGCCCAGTGCGAAAACCCGGCCGCCGGCCCAAACGTGCGGCTGCCCAGCAATTCCCGGCGGCTAAACTGCGCCGTGAGCCAGGCCCCGTGGCCCAGCTTGCCGGTAGCGGCAAACCCGGTTTCCAGCAGCCATTGCTCGTTCAGCGCCACGCGGGCGGGCTGGTAGCTGGTGGTGGTGCTGCCGTTGCGGGCCGTGGTAGTGCTGGCCACCATCCGGTCGCGGTCGAACAGGCCCACCGCCCCGTACCCGAGGCCGCTGAGTAGCTCGAAGCGGTACTGGGGCGTGTTGGCCAGGGCGTAGCGGGTGCTGAATTCCAGGCTATAAATTCCCACGGCCGGGGCCGTGGCCTGGTACCCGTAGGCCGTGGAAACGGCCCGCCGCCCGCCAATGCTGAGCGTGCCCCCAATGGCCAGCCGGCGGCTCACCAGACAGCCCATGGCCCAGTCGGCCCCGAAATACGTCCGGTCATCGTTGGTCAGCAGCACGGTGGGGCCCAGCATCAGGTAGGTGCGATGCGTGGCCGGGGGCGCGGGGGCCGTCTCCTCGGGCGGCGCAGGCGATTGTGCCCGGCTCACGTCCGCCAACAGCAGCAGAGATACGAAAGCTAAAAATCGAACCATAACCGAACCTACCGTAGCCCGCATGTAAGGCGCATGAAGTTCGTTATCAGCCGCAAAAACCTTCCGGCCAACCCACTTCCGCTACCGCGAGCAGCGCAAAGAAAAGCCCTGACACCGAATGGTGCCAAGGCGGCTCTGTCTGTGAACATAAGGATTGGCTACTTACGCCCGAAGTAATACGTAGCCCCGAATTGCAGTTGGCTAAACCCAAAACCGGCATCAAAGGCACTCACGGTTTCGCTGCTGGTATTGCTGCCCGTTTGGTTCTTGTCTTTCACCGACAAGCGGTTGTAGCCCAGGCTACCCATCGTAGCCGTCAGACCGAATTTAGGCACCGGAAAAAAGACGATGCCCGGCGTAATAGCCGCATAGTAGCCGGTAAGTTCCAGGTTGGAGTAGCTGGTAATGAAGCCATACTGTGACGGATAGTATTGCACCGAACGGCGGACATCCGACTCATAGCCCGCCCCGAAGGTGCCGGTCAGGCCGAACTGTTCGCCCAGCATCTTGTAGTACTGCACCACCGGCCCCAGCCGCAGCGTGGTAGAAGTGGGCGGGGACGCTGGATTATTGTTGGAAGACGATTTGACCGAGCCGCCCGTAACCGAATGGCTGATTTGCAGGCCCAGCGCCAGATTATTGGCAACAAAGCCGCCGATAGCCAAATCCAGCTTAAACGTCCCGTAAGTAACAGTGCTGTTATACGGGCCATAGTAGCCGCTGCCGGGGCTGCTCACCTCGTCGGTGGTGGTGTGGTAGCCAATGGAGCCGGTAATGAGGCCGGTGCCCTTGCCAATGGTGGTTTGCGCCTGCGCGGCCTGATGGGTACACGTCGCCAGCAGGGCGAAGAGGAAAACTTTTTTCATAAAGAAAAGATGGCAGAAAAATAAAGTGCCAAAGGTAGCGTCCAACGCGCATCACGCCGCAACAAAATGCACTGCCTTTGTCTCGTCCGGCTATATGTTGACAGAAATAAGGCAAGGGCCATGTTCGGATTTTCCGGCGGGGCTTTTCCCTTGCAAAGGGACTTGGTTGGGGGTTAAGTAATTCAGGGCCAGACGAGGCCGTTCTTCGTTGTAGAGGTGCATGGCCTGGTTGACGAGCAAGCGGGCCTGGGCCAGGTCGTCGGGCAGCACAACGAGGACTTCATCTTTCAGGAGGCCGTTGACCCGCTCGGCCAGCGCGTTCTGGTAACAGTCGGAGCCGTCGGTCATCGAGCAGCGCAGCTTCGCCTTGTTCAGGGCGGTCTGGTAGGCATCGGAAGCGTATTGGCTGCCGCGGTCGGAATGGTGGATGCACCCGGTGGCGGCCCGGCCGGCCCCGCGCACGGCCCGCTCCAGGGCGGCCAGACAGCCGGCCGTGTGCAGGCTGCCGTGGACGTGGTGGCCAACGATGCGCCGGGAAAAGGCGTCGGTGAGCAGGCTCAGGCAGACCGTACCCTGGCGGGTGGGCAAGCAGGTGATATTACTGACCCACAACTTGTTGGGGGCCTTTGGCTTGGGTGCGTCCTTCACCAGGTTGGGATGGCAGTGGAAGCGGTGGTGCGAATCCGTGGTCTTGGTATAGCTGCGCTTGGGCGCAATGAGCAGCCCCTGCCGACGCAGCAGGCTGAACAGGGCGTCGCGGCCGCAAGGCACGCCCTGCACCCGCAGGAGCGGCGCGATTTTATGGCACCGCTTGCGCGTGCCCAGGCGCGGCAGCTTGGTCCGCACCGCCCGCACCTGCACCAGGACCTGCTCGTCGCGTGTGGCTTGCCGGGCCTGGCGCTGGCGGCGCTGGTAGAGGCCCTGCCGGCTCACGCCGTAGCGCTGGCAGCTGCGCTGCACGCCTAGGGTTTTGGCGTTCGCCAGCCGGGAAACGGCCGGCAGAAAGACTTTTTTGGCAGGGGGATACCGTGGTCCTCCTCTACCACCTGTAACATCGTGCGCAAAAGTAAATTCAGGTCCGTACTATTCTTTAACTGCTTCTCATACTGCTTTTTCTGGTCGCGCAACTGCGTTTCGAGCTGCTTGATACGTTGCTCCGGGGTCGGGTCCACAGCGGGGGCAGTGCCAGGGGAAATGGACCCGGCCTGCTGAAAAGTCACGAAATGGCTGGCGTACCGGCGGCACCAAGTCAAGACGGTGCTGCGGCCCTGGATGCCGTAGCGCCGCTGGGCCTGTTTTTTGCTCAACTCGCCACGAGCCACCTCGCCCACCACGGCCAGTTTAAAGGGCAGACTATAATCGCGCTGACTGCGCCTAACGCTCGGTTCTTCGGGACTTTGCATGACAACTTGGGGGGGGGAAGTGTCAACACTTACCCGGACGAGACACTTTTTCATTATGGCGGAAATCCTGGACCTGAATGCGGTGGGTATCACCTACCAGTTGGATAAAAACACCCGTAGCGGTTCGCGGCAATTTGGCGAGCCGGACCGTTCGCTTGCTCAAATCAATGTCCTGCTGAGCGTGACGGCGGCCGAAATCGCGGCCGGGGTTAAGCTCTATGTCAAAACCATTCCGGTCACGGCTGCTTCTGCCTCAGTAATTGGCATCACGATTACATGAGCCTGAAAATTCAGCTTTTAACAGCCGTTACGGAGGCTTTTCCGGCTCCGATAACCGCACCGCCGGCGGGCTTCACCGGCCCTGTCAACGGTGAAATCCTAAGTGCGGCAGATAGCCGCTGGGTGGAAATGCCTGGCTACTGGCAGTCCTCGACTGATGCTGATGGCTTCGCTTTGCGCTTTCTGGACCCCGGTAATAATGGCTTCCGCCGCATTACCTACTTTGCCAAGCGGGCTACTATCTGGCATCCCAATTTTGGAGCCGCCAACACCTACCATATCTACCTCGACGGCGAGTTCTACGCCCACGTCAATGTTAACCCCGGCGTGGCTGGCGCAAGCACGGAAGTTGTCGCGGCCAGCATCGGCCAGCACGCCATTGAGATGCGAGTAGTGGCTTCTGATGGGCATTACGCTTTGGTGGAGCGAATCGCATTCGTCAACAATTAAGCCTCACAGTATTTCCGTTTGTCATGGCTCCCGACCTCAGTCACTGCCTTTCGATTGAATAAGAATTTACTGATGACCTATCCGGAGTACCAGCATTGGTTCAATAATCTTCCCTACCCCAAGCAATTAAGTCTGCAACGCCAAGCCGGTTTCAGCGAGGCCGACCCCGAATACAAACAGCTAGTGGCCGCCGCCGCTGAGCGGGCCGGCCTGGCTCGTTCGGCGGCGGCGGCGGTTGAGGTGTTATACGCCCGGCAGCACGGTGCTATCGGCTGCCCCTCGTGCGGTGGCCAGTGCGCGGCCGGCCCGGTTGGGTGAGCCAACCGACTGCGTAGCCGTGAATGCTGCGCTGGCTACTATTAAGCTGGACCCCACCCGGTTTCAGAACCGCACGGATGCCTTTAGTGAATTGAGCGCCGAAGCCGTGGCCCGCAACTACGACCCCAATAAATTCGACCCCGTGGTGTTGTGGCGCGACCCGGCGCAAAACGGGCAGGCGTACATGCTCAGCGGCCACAGCCGGTTTGAAGGGATGAGCCGGCGGGGCAACCTGACCATCCCGGCCCGCTTTTTCCAGGGCACCGAAGCCGAAGCCATTCAGTTCGCCCGCGTGGATGCCAACCGTGCCGCCACTGCTGAAAACCTGGTGGAAGATTTGACGGCATACCGATTGATGCGCGACGGCGACGAGGCCCGCCACCTGAAGCCGGCCAAGAAAAGCGAACTGGCACAAGCCTTCAAAGGCAAGCAGTCGAAACTAGAGGCGTGGAGCCATTTGGACGCGGCCGGGCTATTCGTGAGCACGCTTGCCCAGGATAACCGGTCGGAATTCCCGTACCTCGAAAAGTTCGCGTTATGGGTGGGCCAGCTGCGCGGCCGTCATGCGGAACTGACCAACACGCACGAATCGGATTACTTTAATTTTTTCTACTCGGATACGAAAAATCAACGCATCGCCCGCGCCGATTTTGAGGCTCTGATTGAAAAGCGCCTGGCGTGGGGCAAGCCGCGGCTATTCCCCGAGTGCGACCGGAGCGGCTGTGTGGTGCTGGACGATTTGGCCAAACGCGGCCCGCAAGCCGATGCCTACAAAGAACTGGAGCTGCTGGCCAAGTACCGCGAAACCATCACCCAGCGCCTCCGCACCACCGACCGGGGCTTGCGCGTATACACCGATTCGGAGCGTGAAAAGCTGAAAGAGCAAGGCCAGCTGATTGATTTGGAGGTGAAGCGGCTACAGCGGGACTTGGGCCAGGCCGAAGCCGCGCCCGGCTTATTCGGGGCTAGCTTTGCGGGCGACATGCGGGAATTTACTTTTTATGAAGATGTGGACGGGAACAGTCCCGTGGAAGAGTTTCTGGACAAGCTGCCCAAAAAAGACCGCGCCTATATTCTCGCAAAGCTGTTGTATTACGCTGGCCTGCCTGCGTTCAGCGACAAGCATTACAAACCGTTCAAGAACTACCCCTTTGATTTCGGGGAACTTCGGCCGCTCCCTTACCGTATCTTCGTGCATCGGTACTCGGCAACGGAATATGTGATGGTGCATGGGTTTCGCAAGAAAACCGAGAACACGCCGCCAAAAGAGACCGCAAAAGCTAAGAGTCGTATTCTGGACTTCATAAACCGTCAATCCTATGAGAAAACAGACAACTACCCGCCGGACGCTGAACGATTACGTGAAAGCCCAATTGAAGAGCGGGAAACTGACGCAGAAAGAGATGGACGCGGCTCGCGCGCAAGTGCAGCGCGAAGCTGAGTTGGAGAAGGCCGGCGAATTAGCGTTGGCGCTGAAGTAAGGGACAACTACCCAGAAAAGTGCCCCGGCCGACAGGTCGGGGCTTTTTTATTGCTGTCATTTTCCGAGCCGGCCAGCTGCTGCACCTGGTAGAACTGCTGTCATAGTCGTGCGCCTGGCGCGACGTGCAGGGGGCAAAGTGCTGTCACTCCCGCCAACCTGGCGCGTCGGTGGGCGAACCACCGGCGCAGCTCAAGCGCGGCCGTGCTGTCAAAAGTCCGGCATGATGTCCAGCCGGCCCCCGTCGTGGATTGCCCCGAGTGCCCGCAAGTAGGGGGCCGTGATGCCGGCGTGAGCGTGCCGGCAATGCCGCCGCACTAATTCAATATCCCGGCTGGCTAAGTACAGATTAATCGCCCCGATGTGCTTATAGCTGTAGATGCTCAAATTCTGGCCGTTGAGGCCCACGGCCCGCAACACCGGCGCGTACTTCCGGGCAAAGTAGTTCGGCCCCACCGGCTCCGCTCCCGGCCGCCGCTCCCGCGTGAAAACGTAATCCGTGGGCGGGTAAGCCCGCAAGCCTAGCCCATCGAGGATAGCCCGCATTTGCGGCGGCAAGGCAATGTGTTCGGCTTTTCGGTTCTTGGCTCGGCCACCCGGCACGCGCACGGTTTCGGCTAGCAAGTCACCCACGCGCAGCAAGCGCAATTCTTCGCCCGACCGAATGAAGCAGTAATAAATAGACATGTTGCAACGCTACATTCGCTGCTTTGGCATTTTCGACCTTCCGCAAAAGCCGTCAGGAGACTGGAAACGCACCTGCACCTCAGATTCTTCAGAATCGCCACTCATTGGTGTTTTCAGTATGATGAATATCAATACATTATAAAGAAATTTGTTGCAACAACCCTAATAAAGGAGATGAATAGCAGCAGCTGCCCGTCGCCGCGCCGTTCTATTTCCGCCCGCACGGCCGCCCGCTGCTCGTGGGTATAGGGGCGGTGCATATTGGAATCGGTTACGGCCTGTCGTTCTACGCCGCGCACGGGGTTGCGCTGTACCGCGTCCAGCTTCAACAAATAGTTGAACACGGCCGATAACGTGTCACGGTAGCCGTTGTAGGATTTTGAATCAATCTTACGTCCCGTAGCTTTTCCATGAAAGCCAGCGCGTGGCCCGGCTGCACCAGGCGCAGAGGCAAAGAGGCAAACCCGGCATGGGCCGGTTCCAACAACCGCCGCCGCAGCCGGGCGTAGTCCTCCCCGGTGCGACCGGCCAAAGTCTTGTTCCGTTCCACGAGCTGCACGGCATCCAGCACCGTAGCCCGCTGTGGGTCCAGGCCGATGTTGGCGGCCGGAGTCGCGCCCGCCGTGTAGCCCTGAGAAAGCAATTTCTTGATTTCGGCCAGTTTCTGCTTGGCCTTTTTCATTCGCTCCCGAAACGACTTATGCTTGTTCATTCCGGTTTACTGTTTCCGGACAAAGGCTTTCTTATCCGTGTCCCACACGCGGAAATCGATATACCACCGTTTGGTCACGTCGCCACCGGCATCGAATAATCGGGGCTCATGGTCGGGGTCGTACATTTCGCGGCTTGTGAAAAAGCTGTGATAAAAAAGTTGAGGGCAGAAAAAAACCGCATTGGCGATAACGCCAATGCGGTTTTACTATGTCGGAGTGGCAGGATTCGAACCTACGACCTCCAGCACCCCATGCTGGCGCGATACCAGGCTACGCTACACCCCGTTGGTATTGGAGTGACAAAGGTAAGGACTTTTCCGGACCTGGCGCAAGCTAATGCCAAAGAAAGTTTCCCAAACCGGCCCCTGCCGGGCAAAAGTGCCACGAGCCGCCCGGTAGAAATCTGGCTACCAAGGCTTCAACGCCTGGTAAGTTCCGGGCATTAAATACTGGCCGGCTAATTGCCTAACGCCAAAAGTGCTGTTGCAACAAGCTCGGCAGGACGGCGGCGGCGGCCCTTTGAAATTTCCTAACTTTACGCCAATAATTTTACCTTCGCCTCATTCGTACTACTGTTATGAAAAAGCTATTATTAGTTGTGTTGGCCAGTTGCCTCGTATCGGCAGCGGCCCAGGCCCAGGTTCCGGCTACTGCCCCGGCGGCGGCCGCGCCGGCTACTCCAGCCGCCGCACCAGCCGCCGCACCAGCCAAGGAAGAGGCCATTTTGCCGAGCGGCGTGGTGGCTGCGCCAGCACCGGCCCCGGCTACCTCGGCGGCGGCGGCCAGTACCCTCATTGCGCCGGCTCCCGAAACCCCGGCAGCCAACCCCAACGCCATCAAAGTAAAAGCGGAGTCGGTGGCGGGCCGCCTGACGGTGAAAACCGATAACCCCGGCCCCACCCGCGTGGAGCTCACCGACGTAGGCGGCCGCCCGGTGCTTACCTACACCATGATGAACGGCCAGTCGCCGGCCGTGCTCAACGTGAGCCAGCTGCCCGCCGGGGCGTACATCGTGCGCTGCACGGCCTACGAGAAAACCGGCATGCGCCGGGTGATGATTGGGCAGTAATTGAGCGACGTTTTTCCGCTCGTGAAAGCGAAGAAGGCCCGCCGTGCTAAGCACGGCGGGCCTTCGGTTTTTATGGCTACGTCAGCACAAGACTACCCCAGCGGTTCCAGCAGGTCCCAGTGGTTGCCATATAAATCCTCGAACACCGCAACATGGCCGTACACTTCGCTGCGCGGCGTTTCGAGAAAGCGCAGGTCCCGGGCTTGCAGCATGGGGTAGTCGCGCCAGAAGTCGTCGGTGTGCAGGAAGAGCCAGACGCGACCGGCCCCCTGCTGGCCCACGCCGTGCTTTTCCTCCTCGGTTTGAGCTTCGGCCAGTAGCAGGCCGCAGCCGACGGGGCCGGGCGGCGCTACCACCACCCAGCGCTTGCCCGCGCCCAGGTCGAGGTCGGAGGCCAGGCGGAAGCCCAGCACCGTGGTGTAGAAAGCAATGGCTTCGTCGTAGTCGCGAACGAGCAGGGTAACGTGGGCAATTCGCTGGTTCATGCGGTGAGGTGTGAAATAGTGAGGTGGTGAGTTGATGTGCAGGCTGAACGGATAAGGTAATCAGAACGGCAAACTCACCACCTCACCATTTCACACTTCACCACTGTTACGCTTCTTCGGTTTGCAATTGCCGGTCGTAGAGGGCGCGGTAGAGGCCGTCGGCATCGGCCATGAGGGCATCGTGGGTACCGTGCTGCACGATTACGCCGTCGTCGAGCACCAGGATTTCATCGGCCAGCTTCACCGACGAAACGCGGTGCGAGATGATGAGGCTGGTGCGCTGGGCCATGATGCGCTGGAGGCTGCCTAGAATGGCATTCTCCGTCTTGGTATCGACGGCGGAAAGCGAGTCGTCCAGAATCAGGATTTTGGGCTCCTTCACCAGGGCGCGGGCCATGCTCACGCGCTGCTTCTGGCCGCCCGAGAGCGTGATGCCGCGCTCGCCCACTTTGGTATCGAAGCCCTCGGGGAATGCCTTGATATTTTCGTATACATCGGCATCGCGGGCGGCTTGCAGCATCCGGGCCTCATCGGACGCATCGAGGCCGAAGTTGATGTTGTTGCGAATGGTGTCGGAGAACAGGAACACGTCCTGCGGCACGTAGCCAATCTGGCCCCGCAGGGCCGTAAGGGAGTAGTCGCGCACGTCGGTGCCGTCGATTTTAATGTCGCCGGCCGACACGTCGTAGAGGCGGCAGAGCAGGGCGGCCACCGTGCTTTTGCCCGAGCCCGTGTTGCCGATAACGGCCAGCGTCTGGCCGTGCCGCACCCGGAAACTTACGTTTTTCAGGGCCTGAATTCCGGTATCGGGGTAGGTGAACGACACGTTATCGAACACGATGTCGCCCACCAGCTCGCGCTGCACATGCTGGCGCGATACGATGTCGGTTTTCTGGTCCAGAAACTCGTTGATGCGGACCTGCGAGGCCTCGGCGCGCTGCACCAGAGAAGAAGTCCAGCCCAGGGCCGTAACCGGCCAGGTGAGCAGGTTCACGTAAATCAGAAACTCGGCGATGGTGCCCGTGGTGATGGTACCCCGGATGACTTCCTGCCCGCCCACCCACACAGTGATGAGCGAGCTGAGACCCACCAGAAACAGAATGAGCGGAAAGAACAGCGAATTCACAAAGTTCAGGCTCAGCGACTTGTCTTTGTACTCGTTGCTG
>JAYULN010000266.1:0-4902 GCA_043763525.1 Hymenobacter sp. | reverse complement strand
TTTTCGGAGAGGGGGCCGGGGGGTGAGGCGCTCCGTTGAACGATGCAGCAAATCAACCCCGCTTATTCCACCACCAGCTTGCTGGTCCAGGCCGTGGTGGCCGTCTGGATTTTGACCACGTAAACCCCCGCGGCCAGCGGGCCGGGGTTGATGGTGGCCTGATATTGCTGCGTGCGGTACACCAGGGTCCCTTTCTGGTCGTAGATGGCCAGGTCCTGCACGTCGCGCCCGTCGATATTGGGGCCGAGGGCCAGGGCGAAGGTTTGGCGGCTAGGGTTAGGGTAGATGGCCACGGCCGCGCTGCCGGCGTTACTGGCGCGGGTGGCGGTGGGCACGGCGCAGGGCGCGGTGCCGTTGTAGGTATTCGTAGTAGTGCCGGTGGGGGCCACCAGGTTGAAGGTGTAGAGGCCGGCCGTGGTCCAGTTGTAGTTCAGCGAGTACGACTGGTTGTTGAGCGTGTAGGCCAGGGCGTAGCCGTTGCCGGCGGCGTTGGCCACGCAGCCGGTGATGACCGCCCCGCGCAGGGGCAGCTGGCCGGGGCGCACGGGCTTGGCCTGGGCCTGCGGGATAATCTGCTTGGTGGCATCTTCGGTGACCTGGCCCACCATGTTGCCAATCATGTAGGGGGCGGCGGCGGTGCCGTGGTAGTGGTACACGCCGGCGGTGCCGTAGTAGTGGCCGTGGTTGGCATCGAGGGTGGTCATGGCCACGCCGTCGGGTTCGGTGGGGCCGTACACGGCAAAGCCGTCGAGGCCGTAGGCAATGGGCCGGGTGGCCAGCGTGGTGCCGTAGAGGCTGAGCGGGGCGGTGTGGTAGTGGTAGTCGTCGGCCATGCCGCAGTGCCCGCCGAAGGTGTCGAGCTGCCCATCGAGGAAGGCATCGACGCCGGTGTTGGTGTAGGGGTTGAAAATGGCGATGCCGTTCACGGCCACGGCCACCGCGCCCCGGCTGAAGTGGTTGGCGTTCACGGGCACGGGCGTGGCGGCCACCACCGGGTTAAGCGGAATGGGCCAGGCGTTGGTGCCCACGTAGCACTGCGGAATGGGCACCTGCTGCTGCCAGCCGGTGATGCCCGCCATCATGGCGTGCGTGGTGGGAATGCCCTTGGACTGCACGTAGAAGTAGGTGCTGGTCCAGTAGGTGCTCACCTGGGGCTTGAAGGGCGCGAAGGCCGCGTCGAGCACCAGCGGGTCGGAGGTGGTTTGCTGGGCTTGCAGTACCTTTTTGGTGAAGCCGAAAGCCAGCATCACGCCCAGCCCCAGCGCGATGGGCCGCAGGTATTTGCGCCGCTCCGGGGCGGCCACGGCCAGCCCGTACCAGCCGATGAGCCCGAGTGCCACGGCCAGCACCAAGAGCCGGGCGGGGAAGGAAACCGGCATGGGGGCCGCCAGCGGCTGCGCGTGGGCCGCCGAAAACTCGGCATTGAGGCGCGTGACCCAGGCGTGTTTCTTCCGGGCAAAAGCCTGGTCGGCGGCCGACAAAGCAGCCAGCGGATAATGGCTGACGCGGTGGTTGCGCTCCTCGATGTAGACGTTATTATCCTTGTACATCAGGAAGGCCCCGTCGAGGGTTTTGGGCGTGCCGGCCACTGTCCAGTGCCGGAGCTTGACGGGGCCATCGTCCGGCGTGTGGGCCGAAAGCAGCGTGCTGAGGCCGCAGCAGAGGGCGAGGAGGAGTACTTTGAGTTTCATGGGATGTCTGAGAAAGAGTTGAATTCGTGGGTAATACCGATGCACTATTCCCGGGAAATTTTTATTAATTGCGTTGAATGGTCGGCAATCTTCAGGAAATAAATGCCGGCGGCCACCGCCGTTAAATCCAGCTGCACGATTTTTCCCCGCCTTTTATTTCCGTGGTTAAAATGTCTTGCCCGAGCAGGTTGCAGAGGCGAACGGGCCGTCCGTACGGCCTGACACTTGGTGCCACCACGCTCACCCCCGTGGTGGCGGGATTAGGATAGGCGGCCACGGGTTCCGCGGGCGCCGCGCCTACAACCCCGGTAGCCACACACCCGGTACCAAACGAGTAGCTGAAAGCGACCTGCCGGTTTTTATTGGCCCCCAGCGTATCGGCGGGCAGATAGGCCTTCACGTAGTCGACGTTGACGCAGCCGGGCGATACCTTCACCCGAATATGGCCGGAGCCATCCCGGATGTTCTGCGAATAATAGCTGCCCCAATCCGTAACCCCGCTATGATAAGTAGAATCAGCGGCCATGGGCACTTCCTGGTAAATCACCCCGTCGAGCACTTCTTTGGCAAACAGATGGTCGTGGCCCTGAAAGAAAACATTCACGCCATTGTCCACCAGCACCCCGCCCGTGTTGTCATACCCGCCCCACTCAAACATTCTGGCGCAATTAATGCCGCCCCGTTGCTGCCCGTTTGGGTGGTGTGCAAACACGAATTTATACTCAGCTGTACTGGTTTGCAGCACGTTGGTCAGCCACTGGTATTGGGGGGTGCCGAGCGTCCAGTCCCAGCCGTGGGGGTCGGCGCTGGCCGGGTTCTGGCTGCGGTAAATGTCCAGCACCACGAACAAGGCATCGCCCCAGGTCCAGGCATAGTAATTCTGCGGCTGCCCCATGCCAAAGCCTTCGACTGCCGTGTTGCCCGAATAAAAGCTATTGGGGGCGGGGTTGGGGTAATAGTATTTGCGCCATAAAGTGGCGTAGGTCGCGATGTTATTGGGCGGGGTTTGATGGAGAAAATAGTCGTTTTCCCCCTCGTGGTTGCCCAGCGAAATATAGAAGGGCACGTACGGACAGATGTTCCCGAGAAACTGGCGGTAGTATAAATGCTTGGCCTTCATCTGCGCGCTGGTGGTGGTCAGCGGCGTGTGGTCGTCGCCGAAAATATCCCCCAGGGATAGCATGAAGTCAGGGTTGTCCTTTTTCTGATTCGCCAGGTTAATCCGATACAGGTTGTAAGAGCCCTGCGACCGGTCGTAGAGGTGCCCGTCGGCCTCGACGGTGAAGGTAAACGTGCTGCCGGGAGCCCGTTGTGTATAAAAGGAGTGCGCTGGCCCGGCGCTGTATGCCCCACTGCTGCCGCCGAGGCGATACCGGGTGCGGTAATAATAGCGGGTACTGGCCGCGAGGCCGGTAAAATCGACTTCGCGCGGAATGGCGGCATTCCCCACAAATACCGCCGTGGCGAGCGGATAGCTGCCGGCGCTGGTGCCGTACTCCCAATACACGTCGGCCTGCTGACTGAACAGGATGCTCATGGTCATCGACGACGCGGTGGGACGGCCCAGTAGCTCGGTGAAGGTCTGGGCCGTTGCGGCGGCCGATGGCAGCAGCAATGTCAACAGCAGCCCCCCCCTCATTAGCTGTAATTTTATGTTCATTCCAAAGGGCATTGGGAGTGAAGGGCTACAGCTGCTTGCGAAAAAAAATAGCGCAGCCAAACGACTCGGTTTTCGGGTTCGCCACCGGCTTGCCGGCCAGCAAATCGTCCACCGCTTGCGCCACGTAAGCGTTTTTCACCTGGCCGGGCTCCGCGCCATTATCATCCACCGCGCCGCTGTACTTGATGGTCCACTGCCCGCCTTCCTTCCAGATGACGTAGGTCTGGGGCGTGTGCTCGGCCTGGAAATCGCGGCCCACCACCTGCCGGGCATCGTGCAGGTAGGGAAACGTGAACTGCTCGGCCGCGGCCCGCCGCTGCATGTGGCCAAAGCTCTCATCGGCGTACACCACGGTATCCATCGAGTTGATGGCCAGCAGCGGTACCCGCAGTGCCTGGTACTTCCGGTTCAGGGCGTTCAGGCGGGCGGTGTAGAGTTTAGCAAACGGGCAGTGGTTGCAGGTGAACACCACGATGAAGCCCTTGGCCGCCGGGTAGTTCGCCAGCGAAACCACCTGGTTGTTCACGCCGCGCAGGCGGAAATCGGCTACCGGGCGGCCCACTCCGGCGGTTTCGGGGGTGAACCCGACCAGGGCCAGCCCCAGCAGGGCCAGCCCGGCGAGGCCGCGCACGGAAGTCAGGGCGCGGCTCATTGTTTCACGAACGATTGGGTGGTGGTGATGCGGGTTTGCTCGTCGGTGAGCTGCACGTAGTACACGCCGGGTGTGAACTGGCTCACGTCGAGGCCCTGCGCCAATTGCGGGCGGGGCAGCATATAAATCGTGCGCCCCACGGCATCGGTCACCCGCACGTAGTAGGCCGAGGCCCCCGGCGTGTTGAAGCCGATATCGAGACGGCTTTGGGCCGGGTTGGGGTACATCGTGAAGCCGGCCGCCGCGCGGGCCGCCGCCGTCACCGCCGTAGTCGTGCCCAGGACTTTGAACGAGCCCATCATGCCCTCGTCTTCGTGGGTCAGGGCGTGGCAGTGGTACATGTAGGGCCAGCTTGCATCGGCATAGTCCTCAAACTTGGCCAGGAACGTGACGCTGCCGCCAATCGGCAGCCAGACCACGTCCTTCCAGCCCTGCTCGTAGGGCCGGATGGTGGTGCCCTGGGTGCCGCCGCTGCGCGAGAGGATGTTGAACGACACGTCGTGCAGGTGAAAGGCGTGCCCGAAGATGGCGTTGTTCGTGATGGTCCACTTTTCCAGCGCGTTCAGGTTCACGGTCTGGCTGGTAATTTTCGAGCTGTAGTACTGGTTGTTGAGCGAAAAGGCCGTACCGCCCTGCCCGCCGGTTACGGTGATGGTGCGCGAAGCGGTTACGTTGGCCGCCGACCAGTAGGTGTTGTTGATGAGCGTGGTCGGAATAGTGGTTTTGGCCGTGGCCGTGGCCGCCGCCACGTTAATCTTGAGCACGTTGAAGTCCACGTTGTTCAGCAGGCTGCCGTTGAGCGGGCCGTTGCCGCCCGTGGGCGGGGAGGAGCGGCCCTCCTGGCCGGGAAAGCCAAACGCCGCGTTGCCCGTTTGGGTGCCGGGCAGAATGGCCAACAG
>JAYULN010000265.1:0-12213 GCA_043763525.1 Hymenobacter sp. | reverse complement strand
CCGGAGTTGCCCAGCGTGCGCAGCTCGGGCCGGGCCGCCCACAGCACCCCAATGGCCAGCAGGGCCAGGGCGTGGTAAAACTGGTAGCGCACGGCGGTTTCGAACGTATCGAGGCGACCCGCCCGCACCAATGTATCGTGCAGCGCATGAGCCCCGAAGGCCCCAATGGCCACGCCCAGCCCGCCCATCAGGGCCGCGAGTTGAATTAAGAGTTTAGGAGTCATTAAACGGGGAGGGGAGAAGTAGCGATGAAGGTAAGCAATAGGTGTGGTTGTCAGATTTGCCGTTTTAAGCGTAAGGTGGTAGTGTGCAGGCTGCCATCGGTACGGCGCAGGACCAGGAACAAGCTTCGGCCGTTCTCCGAATGTAAAATACGGTCGAGCTGCGAGAGGGAGAAGGTGTTGGCCGGAATAAAGTTGATGCTCATCAGCTCTTCGTTAACTTCCAGGCCGGCAGCTACGGCCGGCGAATCGGGGACGACGTGCAGCACGATGAAGCGCCGGTACTCGGGCCCGGTGGCCAGTAACTCAATGCCACACATGTCGTGCTCAAACGGGTCGTGAAACCTCGGATTGGGGCGGAGTAGCAAGCGGTGGTGAGGATAGTCAATGACAAGGGAGAAGCGTTTCAACAGCTCATAGCCGATGTTGCCGTTGCGCGGTACGTCGATGCGGCGATGCACATCGGCCGCGTTAGGGAACGAGGTAAGGACCGAATGTAAGGCGTAGCGGCCTAGTCGAATAGTAGGCACGCGGCCCAGAAAGCCCCGCACGGTACCCGTTAGGCCCCGCCCCAGGTCGGCGGCCAGCCGTTGCGTGGGGGCTACCAGGCGAGGGTCCGAATCGAGCTCCAGGGATAGCGCGTGGCTGGCACCAGTGTCGAGCACAAGTTTGAGGGGCAGCGTGAGCGAATCGGTTAGCTGAATTGGGATGGTGAGGTACGCCTTATCATTTTGTAGCGTGAGGGGGATATTAGCCCATTGCTTACCCCGTGGGGGGCGATAAGTGCTGGGGTCGTTGAGCAGCAGTTGATTCTGTTCAGGGTGCAGTGTTACGATGAAGCTGCGGAATAAGTCAGAACCCAGAATTCCGTGAATGGGCACGCCCACATAGCCCGACAGGTTCAGCACGTCTTCCGAGAGCACCAGCCACGTCATGTCGTGGGCCACTATGCCGGGCATCGTCACGCGCACACTATCGGCTTGGTAGGCGAGCAGGCCCGATTCAAGGCCCCCCGCGCCTACCACTCGAAACTGCTGTCCGTGGTGCAGATTCAGCGAGTCGGCCAGAGCCGGGGCGGTAATGATGGAAGTGCCAACCCCCGTGTCAAGCAGAAAATTGAACGGCCCGGCTCCGTTTAGCTTCACTTGTATCACCAGCAGGTTGCGTTGCAGCTGAACGGCCAATCGGGCCTGGTGGTGGTTGGGACGGTCGAAGACAAAGGCACCAGGGGATTGAGCATGTGCATTTTGGCTCATGTTTCCCCCAACAGCCAGGGAAAGTAAGAGAAGCACAAAACGCAACATGAGCATAGAGAAGGAGCGCAACCGGCCTGGTAAATAAAGCGAATTAGCAGCGTCTTTATCTAAATGCCCGGCAGTGATGCCAGCTAATGCTTGATTTTCCAGGCTATAGGTCGGTTGCTGCCCAATGCCCATCGGGGTCGTAGCGCAGGGTGCCGTTGCCAATGTGCAGGGGCGCAGCCACGTTGTTGTGGTAGAGCTGGCCCGTGCCGAGCCCCTGCGCGAAGCCCTGCACGTCGTACTCGCCCGTGAGTTGGGCCACGGCGCTGAGGCCGATGTTGGATTCGAGGGCCGAGGTAATCCACCAGCCAATACGGCGGGCCTGGGCCAGGGCAATCCAGCGGCGGGTGGCGGCGTGGCCACCCAGCAAGGTGGGTTTGAGCACGATGTAGGCCGGCCGAACCTCGTCGAGCAGCGCCGCCTGCCGGGCGGGGTCCGTTATGCCAATCAGCTCTTCGTCGAGGGCCACGGGCACGGGTGAGGTGCGGCACAGCGCCGCCAGGGTAGGCCACTGGCCGGCCGCAATGGGCTGCTCGATGGAGTGCAGGTGAAAGGCCGCCAGCTGCGCCAGCTTGGCTGGTGCATCGGCCAGGGCGAAAGCGCCGTTGGCATCGACGCGCAGCGTGAGGCGGTCGGGACCCGCGACGGCCCGGACTTCGCCCAGCAGTGCCAACTCGGTCGCAAAGTCGAGGCTGCCAATTTTCAGCTTGAGGCAGGAGTAGCCCGCCGCCAGCTTCTGCTGAATTTGCTCGCGCATGAAGTCCGCGTCGCCCATCCACACCAGGCCATTGATGGGGAGTACGGCCCGGCCCCGGCTGAAAGCGTTGGCATAGAGCTGCCGCCGTCCTCCGCCGGCCAGGTCGAGAGCCGCCGTTTCGAGGGCAAATGCCAAAGCCGGAAAATCGGGGCCCACAAAATCAGGAGCCTCGGCCGCCGCGAAAGTGGCGAAGTTTGTCGCATTAAACCGCTCGCAGAGCCACGCCACCGCCGCCGGAAAATCAGGGCCGTAATCGGGACTAAGGCCGGCCAGGGGGGCGGCTTCGCCCAGGCCCACGGTTGCGGGCCGGGCATCATCGGCCAGGTGCAGGTACCAGGCCACGTGTTCGGCCAGGGCCCCACGGGAGGTACGGGCGGGAAAATTGAAGCGCAGGGCGCGATGCGAGAAGCTGAGGCGAAGCATGCCACAAAGATGCGCGGCCCGGCCGTTTGGCCAAGCCGCGCTTACCGAGCGTGCCTGCTCCGATAGCAACGAACAATTACGAAAACCTGATATTGGTCAGGTTCGTCGTTATTGTTCCTGCTTCCTATTTCGCGCCAACCGCCGTCTTGCCCCGGCGGCTCACCAGACCACCTTTGCGGCCGGCATCGCGGGCTTCATCGGCCGAAAAGCGGTGGCCTCGTCCACTGGCGTGCGAGGCTTTGCCACCCTCGCTGGCAATGCGGCGTTGGGTTTCGGGGCTCATGGCGGCGAAACCGCGGCGGCTTTTGGTGCCTACCCGGTTAGCGGGGCGGGGCGAAACCCTCGTGGCAGACTCCACAATGAGGGCAGTGGTGGTGGCTGTTGACATAGTAGTACATGGAAAGGAGTGAAACGATATGCAATGGTAAGTTTTTACGGCCAGAATTATGCACTAATTCCGATTTTTAGTTGTGATTTATTGCGAAAATGAGTGTTTGTACGAATCCCCAATGAACTTATCTACGTATTTTTTGGGATTAACTGCGTGTTTATCGGCGGCCTGGCTGAGCTTGGTGTTGGGCTTTTATGCTGGGCTATCGCAACCTCTGCCCGGCTGATGCGGTTAGGTCAGGTAAGTTGTCTCTTTCCACTGCTCCGTTTCTCCATGATGCCTCACGTTCATGACGCGCCGGTGGCTCCGGTTCCCCGCGTTTCGTCGTTCTGGCTGGTGCGCTACCAGGCCGTGCGTGGCCAAAGCCAAGCCCTGTGTGCCCCGTTGCTGCCCGAAGACACGGTGGTGCAGCCCATGTTGGACGTAAGCCCGCCCAAGTGGCACCTGGCCCATACCACCTGGTTCTGGGAGACCTTTTTGCTGAAAGAGTACGCCACTGGCTACCAAATATTTCACCCCGGCTACGCCTATTTGTTCAACTCCTACTACAACTCGCTGGGCTCGCGCGTGAACCGTGCCGACCGGGGCACACTCTCGCGCCCGGCCCTGGCCGACGTGCTGGCCTACCGCGTCCACGTAGATGCCGCCATGGCCACGCTGCTGCACGAGCGCGACGACCTGCCCGCCCCCTTCTTCGAGCTGCTGGAGCTGGGCCTGCAACACGAGCAGCAGCACCAGGAGCTGCTGGCCACCGACATCAAGTACATCCTCAGCACCAGCCCATTGGCACCGGCATATCTGAATGAGGAAGCCGAAATGCGGAATGCAGCATTGGTGCCTGATAATCCCTCATTCCTCAATCCTGATTCCTCCCTGAGCAGAGCGTCCTGGTTACCCGTGCCGGGCGGCATCTACCGGGTTGGTTTTCAGGAAACCGGGTTTTGCTTTGATAATGAGCTGGCGGCGCATGAGGTGCTCCTGGCCCCGTTCGAGTTGCAAAACCGCCTGGTGACCAATGCCGAATACCTCGCCTTTATTGAGGCGGGCGGCTACCGTGATTTTCGCTATTGGATGGGCGAGGGCTGGGATTTGGCCCAGGCCGAAGGCTGGGAAGCGCCACTGTACTGGGTGCGGCAGCAGGGGGGCTGGCAGCGGTTCACGCACCACGGCCTGCGGCCGGTAAACCCCGCCGCTCCGGTCACGCACATTAGTTTTTACGAGGCCGATGCTTACGCCCACTGGGCCGGCGCGCGCCTGCCCACCGAGGCCGAATGGGAAACCGCCGCCCGCTACTTTGGGGCTACGCCCGAGCGCGGTACCTGGCTGGAAAGCAACCGCTTCGACCCGCAGCCCTTGCCCGCCGATGCCGACCCCGCGCAGTGCCATCAGCTGCTCGGCGACTGCTGGGAGTGGACCTACTCGGCCTACCACGCCTACCCCGGCTACACTCGGGCGGCCGGCGCACTAGGCGAGTACAACGGCAAGTTTATGGTGAACCAGCTGGTGCTGCGTGGCGGCTCCTGCGCCACGCCCGAAAGCCACATTCGCGTCAGCTACCGCAACTTTTTTCATGCCGATAAGCGCTGGCAGTTCACCGGCATCCGGCTGGCGAGGGCATTGGAGTCATTTAACAATTAACATTTATCATTTAACACGCGGCTGGCTGCTAATTGCGCCGGTGATTTTCTCCACTTTTTCAAAAAATATTCGCCCAAAGCCCCTTCATGACATCAGGGACCAACGAATGCTAAATGTTAATTGATAAATGATAACTGTCTTAACTGAATTGGCGCAGCACGTCGCCGACGGCCTCCAACGGGAGCCGAAGGCCTTGTCGTCGAAGTATTTCTACGACGATGCCGGCAGCCGGCTGTTCCAGCAAATCATGGAACTGCCGGAATATTACCCCACCCGGGCCGAGTTTGCCATCTTTCGGGAGCATGGGCCAGCTCTGGCGTCGGCGCTGAGTCCGGCGGGTGGCGGGGCGTTTTCGCTGGTAGAGCTGGGGGCCGGCGACGGGCTCAAAACAAAGCTCCTGCTGCGCGAATTGCTGCGCACCGGCCCGGCTTTCACCTACGCGCCAGTCGATATTTCGGCGGGGGCCATGACGGGCCTGGTGGCTGCGCTGGCGCAGGAATTGCCTGCCCTGCACGTAGCTCCGGTAGTGGCCGACTATGCCACCGCCCTCGCGCAGCTGCGCACCCGGCCGGGCAGCAAAGCGGTACTGTTTCTGGGGTCGAATATCGGCAACTTTGGCCCGCAGGAGCGGCTGGATTTCCTGCGTCAGCTGGCCGCGCCCCTGGCCCCGGCCGACCGCCTGCTCATCGGCTTCGACCTCCAGAAAGACCCGCGCCGTATTCGGGCGGCCTACGACGACTCGCAGGGCATCACGGCGGCCTTCAACCTCAACCTGCTCACCCGCCTCAACCGCGAGCTGGGGGCCAATTTCAACCTCGCTCACTGGCAGCACTACACCGATTACAGCCCCCTGAACGGGGCCGTGCGCTCCTTCCTGGTGAGCACCCGCGCTCAGCAAGTAAGCATCGATGCCCTCGACGAAACCTTCGATTTTGCCGCCTGGGAGGTAATTCACACCGAAAACTCCTACAAATTCACCCTGCCTCAAATTGAAGCCCTGGCCGCCGAAGCCAGCCTGCGGGTAGTCACTCATTTCACCGACTCTGCCACCGACTTCGCCGATGTGGTGCTGGCTGCGGGCTAGTTGCTGGTTGTCAGCGCTGACTTGATTACGAATTCCTAAACAGCTTCTATCTGACTAGCAACCAGCAACTAAAAAAATGCTCAGTTTAGCATCCGGCTACGGCGATTTCGCGGTGCCTACGGTGGCCCTGGAGGCGGCTACGGCAGTATTGGCCAGTGCCGGGCAGCGCCACGCGCCGCTGGCCGTGAGCCCTGCTGCCGGCCTGCCCGCACTGCGCGAAGCCCTGGCTGCGCGCTACCGCCGGCGCGGGGCCACGGGCCTCACTTCCGAGCAACTACTCGTGACGGCCGGGGCCAAAACTGCCTTATTTGCCCTATTCAGCGAAATGCTGCGGCCCGGCGACGACGTGCTGCTGCCCACGCCCAACTGGTTCGGATTCTATGACCTGGTGCGGCGGGCGGGCGGCACCTTGCGAACCCTGCCGCTGGCAGCGGCCGATAATTACGCGCTTCGCCCCGAAACGCTGCGGGCCGCCCTCACGCCGGCCACCCGCGTACTCATCCTCAGCAACCCCAACAACCCCACCGGGCGCGTGTATTCGCGGGCCGAGTGGGTGGGATTGCTGGCCGTCACGGCCGATTTTTCGCAGCTCTGGGTGCTCAGCGATGAGATTTACGAAGGCATCAGCTTTGGACCCGAGCCGGTGCCCACGCTGCTGGCCCTGCCCGACCCGCACCAGCGGCATGTGGTGGTGAGCGGCTTTTCGAAGTCGCTGGCTCTGGCGGGTTGGGGAGTGGGCTGCGCGGTAGCACCGCTGGCGCTGGCCCAGGTGGTGGCGGCCCGGCTGTTCAGTACCGGCGTGGCGGTGCCGGTGCCGGCCCAGGCGGCGGCCCTCGCGGCCACGCGGCACGCCGAGGCCATTGGGGCGGCGCTGTGCGCGCAGCTGCGTCCCACCCGTAAGCTATTGCTGGCGGCCCTGGCCAGCCTGCCCGGTGCGCCCGCCGTGGCCGCGCCCGAAGGCACTTACTATGTCTTTGCCGATTTCACCCGCTTTCTCGGCCCTCAGCTGCCGGCGGCCGAGGCGGCGGCGCAGCTGGTGCGCCGGCTGGCGGCCGGTGGGGTAGAAGTGGTAGACGGCACCAGTTGCGGTGCGCCGGGCTTCGTGCGGATTTCCTACGCGGTGGCGGAAGAGTATTTGCGACAGGCCCTGGTGCGGCTATTGGCTGTTTTGGCCCCGCTGGCCGTTTGACCGGGCCGTGGTAGAATGTGTACCCTGAAGTTGTCCTTTGGCCCGTTGAACATTGCGCTGAAGGACGTGCTTGCGGGGCGAAATGAAATTTCGAGGTACACGTTCTATCAGGTCAAATAGCTTTCAACCACCCTCCACACACCGGACAAATCCGAGCCCACAGCCGGCGGGCGTACCTTTGCGGCCGGTAATTTGCCGGTTGTTATTGCTTGTCGACGTTGAAAGATATTCGCCCCCACCTGCTGCCCACGGTGCTGCTTGCTTACCCGGTTATGCTGTCGCAGCTGGGCCACGTGATGGTCAATTTTGTTGATTCGGTGGTGGTGGGCCACATTGGCAAGGTGCCGCTGGCGGCCGTGGGCGTGGGCGTGAGCACCACCAGCGTGCTGCTGGTGCTGGGCGTGGGCCTGAGCATGGGGGCCGTGCCGCTGGTGGCCGCCGCCGATGGCCGCCGCGACCTGCCCGAGCTGGGCCGCCTGCTGGTGGCCTCGGTGTGGACCAATGCCCTCGCCGGGCTGGTGCTGGCCGGGCTGGGCCAGCTGGTGCCGCTGCTACTGCCGCTGCTGGGCCAGCCGCCCGAAGTGGTGGCCCAGGCCGGCCCCTGGGTGCAGGTCATCAGCCTGTCGCTGTTTCCGCTGATGGTGTTTCAGGGCTTTCGCGAATTTGCCGAAGGGCTTGGGCTCACGCGGCAGGCCATGTGGCTGTCCATCGCCGCCAATGTGCTGAACGGCCTCTTGTGCTACGCCCTGGTGTATGGCAAATGGGGAGCGCCCGAGCTGGGCATGATGGGCTCGGCCTGGGCCACGCTGCTGGCCCGCGCGCTGATGGCGGTATTTATGGCCACTTACGTGCTGCGGGCCAGGCGCCTGCGGGCCGAGCTGGATGCCGTAACCAGCTGGCTGCCCGAGGGCGACACCATCCGGCGCGTCGTGGATTTGGGCGCGCCCATCGGCGTGCAAATGGCGCTCGAAGTGGGCGCGTTCGGCCTGTCGCTGCTGATGGCGGGCTGGCTGGGCGTAACCACCGAAGCGGCCCATAAAGTGGCCATCGACGTGGCCAGCATGACCTATATGGCGGCCAGCGGCATTGCGGCGGCGGCCACCATTCGGGTGGGCAACCTGCGTGGTGGGGGCGACCTGCCCGCCGCCCGCCAGGCCGGTTTCGCGGCTTACTGGCTCACGTTTGCCTTCATGGGCGCCATGGGCGTGCTGCTGATTTCGACCCGCCACCTGGTGCCCTACATCTACATTTCCGACCCGCAGGTGGTGGCGCAGGCCTCCACGCTGCTGCTCATCGCGGCCCTGTTTCAGGTGTCCGATGGCTTGCAGGTGGTGGGCCTGGGCACGCTGCGCGGGCTTGAGGACGTGAAGGTGCCCTCGGTGGTGGCGTTGCTGGCGTACTGGGCCGTGGCCCTGCCGCTGGGCTACTTTCTGGGTTTCCGGCTGCACATGGGCGCGCCGGGCGTGTGGACGGGCCTGCTGGTGGGCCTGAGCATTGTGGCCGGGGTTTTGCTGCTGCGCTTCCGGCGCGAAACCACGCCCGAATTCGCCGCCATTCACCCCGCGCTGGTGGAGGAAACGGCCGAGCAGCAGTAAGCTGGTGGCAGGGTTGGGGTAGGATTTGTTAAATTAATAAATTCAGGATAGTTTTGATGGTGGTGGCGGTTTAGGGCCAATCAATAAACTGTATTTTATAATTTCACGCATGTTTTCCTTCGTTACTCCGTTGCTGGCAGCTCTTGCGCTGTTGCAGGGGCCCGCCCCGAAACCACGCCCCGGCGGAGTCGCCAAGCCCGCGCCGGCGGTAGTTATTGCGTGGTCGGCCACGCGCCCGCTCACCCTGGCCGATTTTCTGGGCCACCCCGCCTATGCCGACCCATTGGCCGCGCTGTCTTCGACCGATATCCGGGCCGGGGCGGCGTGCCGCGACTACGTGTTTTCGGGCTCGGTGCAGGCTACTTTCGACCCCAATACCTCGTGGCTGCGCGACCCCAAAACCGCCACGCCCGCCCTGCTCCGCCACGAGCAGCTGCACTTCGACCTCACCGAAGTGTACGCCCGCATGCTGCGCCAAAAGCTCGTCGCCTTCCAGGCCAAAGCCAACTGCGAGAAGCTCCAGCCGGCCTTCGACAACCTCACCAAACCCATGTACACCGTCTGGAACCGGGAGCAGAACCGCTACGACGCGGAAACCAACCACGGCCTCAACGCCGTGCGCCAGGCCTACTGGGAAAAACAAACCCAGCTGCGCCTGCAGCAGCTTCAGGCCTTCGCCCAATAGCCCTGCCAATGGCCTCTCCCCACCTCACCTGGGCCGAATTCGAGCACGTCGACCTGCGCGTGGGCACCATCGTCGAAGCCCGGCCTTTCCCGGAAGCCCGCCGGCCGGCCTACCAGCTGCTCATTGATTTTGGCCCCGAAGTCGGCCTGAAAAACTCCAGCGCCCAAATCACGCACCACTACACGCCCGCAACTTTGGTGGGCCGCCAGGTGCTGGCCGTGGTGAACTTTCCGGCCAAGCAAATCGGAAAATTCCGCTCCGAAGTGCTGGTAACCGGCCTTGCCGATGCCGAGGGGCATATTGTGCTGGCCGCCGTGGCCGCGCCCGTTCCCAACGGCAGCCGCCTTATTTGATGAGCAGGGAGTCGTTTAGAAAATAACAGCACGTCATGCTTCATCTTGCGTCCGCGCAGCCGAAGCATGACGTGCTTTTTGCTCCGTACTTCCTACTCCTTACTCGCTACTACCGATGAATGGGAGCGGGTGAGCCGGTAGGGGCAAACTTTGCCTCCCGGCGTTCCAGGGTGTCGATGACGGCCCCGTAGATTTCGTCCAAATCTTTGCCGTGGATGCCGTAGTAGCGGTAGCTGCGCTGGAAAGACGAGTCGGTGATTCCGCTTTGCCAGAGCATGGCTTGCTGCTGGGCCAGAAATAAGGCGCGAGACGAATCGGGCGACAGGCGGCTGGCTTCGACGCGGGCTTCGAGCACGTGCAGGTCGGCCAGCACGGGAATGAGCTGCTCTTTGGGCAGCAGGTCGGCGGGCCGGAGCGGCTCTTCGGGGCGCTGGCAGGCGGGCAGGGCCAGCAGCGCGGGGGCCAGCAGCAGGCCCAGGCAGCATCGACGGAATGATTTCACGCGGGCAAAGTTAGGCGCAGGCCGTAGCTTCGCCGCCATGAACCCCTCCGTGCCCCCGGCCCTCACCGCCCTGGTGCGCCGCCTGCGCCACCTCGAAATCCGCATTCGCAAGGCGGTGGAGGCCCAATTGCAGGGTGATTTTCATTCCGTTTTCAAAGGCACGGGCCTCGAATTCGACGACGTGCGCCTCTACCAATACGGCGACGAGGTGCGGGCCATCGACTGGGCCGTGAGCAGCAAGGGCCACGGCACCTTCGTGAAAACCTACAAGGAGGAAAAAGAGCAGCAGGTGCTGGTGCTGCTCGACGTGAGCGGCTCGCTCGACGTGGGCGACGGCCAGCAGCGCAAGCTCGACGTGGCCCGCGACATTGCGGGCCTGCTGGCCCTCTCGGCCGCCCGGCAGGGCTCGGCGCTGGGCTTGCTGGCATTCTCCGACCAGAAGGAGCTGTACCTGCCGCCCGGTAAGGGGCCGCGGGCCGCCTACACCCTCATTCGGCGGCTGTATGGGCTGGTGCCGGCCTCGCCGCGCACGGGGGTGGGGGCGGGCATCCGGCAGGCGCTGGGGCTGCTCAAGCGCCGCAGTCTGGTGGTGCTCATTTCCGATTTTATCGACAACAGCTACGAGCGCGAGCTCACCATGCTGGCCCAGCGCCACGACCTGATTGTGGTGCAGCTGCTGGCCCCGCGCGAGCGCAGCTTCCCGGCGCTGGGCATTGTGCCCCTGCGCGATGCCGAAACCGGCCAGCTGCGCTGGGTGAACACGTCGTCGGCCAGTTTTCGGGCCCGGGTGGCGGCCAACGCTGCTTTTCAGGAAGCCCAGCTGGTGAACATCTGCCGCCGCACCCGCACCGGTTTTCTGGCCCTGAGTACGGAGGGCGATTTTATTCCGCAGCTGGTCGACTTGTTTCGCCACCGCCAACAGCTCGGCCGGCGGGGGTAGCTTTGTCTTTTACCTCCCTCTACTCCCATGCCCCCCAAAGCCCTCAACAAAAACCTGCAAGCCGCCAAAGCTGGCAAGAACGACGAGTTTTATACCCAACGCACCGACATCGAGCGGGAGCTGCGCCACTACAAGGCCCACTTCCGGGGCAAAACGGTGTTCTGTAACTGCGACGACCCGCGCATCTCCAATTTCTTCAGCTACTTCGCCGACTCCTTCGAGCAGCTGGGGCTGAAAAAGCTCATCACGACCTGCTACAAAAACCAGAACGCCGACCTCTTTAGCCAAAACCAGAGCGAAACGGCCGTGAAGCTGGAATACAACGGCGACCGCAACGGCAACCGCACCCCCGACCCCGAGGAAATTGGCATCGTGGCCTTGCGTGGCGACGGCGACTTTCGCAGCGCCGAAAGCGTGGCTCTGCTGCGCGAAGCCGACATCGTGGTGACCAACCCGCCTTTCTCTCTTTTCCGCGATTATGTGGCCCAACTGATGGCCTACGATAAGAAGTTTATCATCATCGGGCATCAAAACGCCATCACATACAAGGAGACTTTCAAGCTCATTAAAGAGAATAAGCTCTGGTTGGGCTATGGTTTCAAGCGGAACTGCACTCACTTTTTCAATAGTCATTACGAGGACTACGCTTCAGATGCCGACCACAAAGAAGGCATGATTTGAGTGTCGGGCGTGGTCTGGTTTACAAATCTGGAAATTCAAAAACGCCACGAAGAATTGATTCTTGTGCAGAAGTATTCGGCAGAAAAATACCCGCGCTATGATAACTACGATGCCATTAACGTGGATAAAGTGGCCGATATTCCTTGCGACTATCCCGGCGCGATGGGGGTACCGATTACCTTTCTAGACAAGTATAATCCTGACCAGTTTGAGATTCTGGGTAATGAGTACGATTTAGATATCCCGAAAGGGAGGGGTTACGTGAGCGGCAAGAGAATGTACAGCAGAATTTTCATCAAAAACAGAACCCTCTAAGTCATGAACATTGAACTACGCAAGGTCACCGTTCGGGAGCTTACAGCGGTCTACAAAGACAGTTTCGAGGAGGGCGTGAAGGCGTACGGGGGCAAGCTGGACGTGCGCCCGCCGTTTCAGCGCGAGTTTGTGTACAAA
>JAYULN010000264.1:0-4926 GCA_043763525.1 Hymenobacter sp. | reverse complement strand
CGCGCCGATGAATCTGGGGGCGCAGCAGGGGCGTGAGGTCGCCGGCCAGCAGGCGCTGTCGGGCCAGTTCTACAAACTTGTGCTCCATGATGCCGCCCCCGATGGAGCCGGCCACGGCATCGGCCGTCACCACCATTTTGAAGCCCTGGCGGCCGGGGCTGCTGCCTTCACTGCGCAGCACGGCCAGCAGGGTCACGGGCGTGCCCGCCCGCAGGCTGGCGGCGGCCAGGGTCCAAACAGGCAGGTCGCGGGGAGGGGAAGGCATTTTTGGTACTTGGTGCTTGGTTATGGTCACTTAGAGCTTATCCAAATGGGCGGTCATGCTGAGCTTGTTGAAGCATCTCTACCGCAGCAGTAATCTTAGGACTTGCGCACTTTCAGCCCCGGAGGAGCGACCTGTCGGTAGTAATGAATTGATTAATAAGGATAAAGCCCCAGCGGGGCGACCCACTAGCATGGTGAATGTTTGGGTCGCCCCTCCGGGGCTTTATCCTTCTTTTACAACGGTTTACTACCGACGGGCCGCCCCTCCGGGGCTAAGAATGCGTAAGTCCTAAATCTGTTAAATTGAGTTAGTTACGCGGTAGAGATGCTTCGACAAGCTCAGCATGACCGTGTTTTTACGTCCTATTTGGATAGGCTCTCAATGGTCGAGAATTAGCCAGGCACCAAGCACCAACGACCAAGCACCAAAACTTTATTACTTATTCGCCCCCTGGTCAATCCAGCATTTGATAATATTCCGCTCTTCCTGGGTTATCATCGTTTTGTTGTTCTGCGGCATCGTTTTCGTTACTACCACGCGCTGCATAATTTTGTCTTTCAGGCGAATGATGTCCTCCGGCGTGTCATACACCACGCCGTTGGGCGGCGATTTGAATACGTCGTCGGTCGGGTGGGATGAGTGGCACTGAATGCAGCGCTGCTGCACAATCAGGTTCACCTGGTTCATGCTCACTTGCTGGGTGCAGGCGGCGGCCGTGCCCGCCGGTTCGGGTTGCGGGGCGGTTACGAACACCACGCCCAACAGCACCGCCGCCGAAGCGGGCAGCACCCAGGCGTTGGACTGGTGCTTTTCGCGCAGGTTGAGCCAGTGCTTCACGCCGGCCGTGCCCAGCGTGATGGCCGCCAGAATGGCCCACGGATACGCGTGCCCGAAGGTGCTGGGGAAGTGGTTGCTCACCATCACAAACAGGACGGGCAGGGTGAAGTAGTTGTTGTGCAGCGAGCGCGCCAGGGCGTTTTTGCCCAGCTGCGGGTCGAGGGGCGTGCCTTCGGTAGCGGCCTTCACCATGGCTTTCTGGGCCGGGATGATGGTGAAGAATACGTTGCCCACCATCAGCGTGCCCAGCATGGCCCCGAAGTGGATATAGGCCGCCCGGGCACTGAACACCTGGGCGTAGAAATAGGCAAACGCCACGGCAATGGCAAAGCCAATGACCATGAACCACTTGCTGCGCACCAGCGCCGTGCGGCACAATCCGTCGTAAATCAGCCAGGCGGCCACAAACGAGCCCACCCCGATGCCCACACCCGCCAGCGGCGAAATGTCGAGCACGCGCGGGTCAATCAGCATCGAGCTGGCGTTGAAATAATACACCACGAACAGCAGGCTGAACCCCGAAAGCCAGGTGAAATAGGCCTCGTACTTGAACCAGTGCAGGCTTCTGGGAATGACTTTGGGGGCCGACTTATACTTTTCGAGGTAGTAGAACCCGCCGCCGTGTACGGCCCAGAGGTTGCCGGCCAGCTCGTCGCGCACGTTGTCGGTGCGGTTCAGGGCGTTTTCGAGGAATACGAAGTAGAACGAAGCGCCAATCCAGGCGATGCCGAAGGTGATGTGCATGAGGCGCACCACAATATTGAGCCACTCCATGATGTGGCCGGCCCAGGGCGTGCCGCGCACCAGCACGTAGCAAATGCCCACGCCCGCCATCACGGCCAGCAGAATAAGCGCGTAGGAATAGCCTTGCAGCGTGAAGCCGTTGGCCCCCACCACGCCGCCGCCCGGCCGGGTGGCCGCCACGCGCTGGAGAATGTAAATGACCCCCAGCAGCAGCAGGAAGGCCAGTATCAGGGAAAGCAGGGTAATGTATTGAATCATGTAGGGACGCGGTGGGAGCGAAGGGGAGGAGGGGAGACAGCGCGGGAGGTGAGGAAAGGACAACCTCCAGAACGTCATGCAGAGCGCAGCGAAGCATCTTGCCCGCAGGCAGTAATCATATCAAATGGTTGCGTTGCACGGTAAAGATGCTTCGCTGCCCTCTGCATGACGTTCCTGCGCCCGGGGCTCCGCAATTAATTGGGCCAGGAAAAAGTCCCCAATTTAGCGCCAAACTTTGCTATTATGTCAACTCTTGCCTTGCGCAGCCAGCGGGTCGTCACGCCCGAGGGCGAGCACGCCGCCACCATTCTCCTCGAAAATGGTCTTATTGCCGCCCTGCTGCCCCACAACGCGGCCGTGGCCGGCACTACGCTCGTCGACGTGGGCCACCTCGCCATTTTGCCCGGCGTTATTGACCCGCACGTCCACATCAACGAGCCGGGCCGCACCGAGTGGGAAGGCTTCGACACCGCCACCAAAGCCGCGCTGGCCGGCGGCCTCACTTCATTGGTCGATATGCCGCTGAACTCGGCCCCGGTTACCACCTCGGTGGCCAATCTGGAGCTGAAGCGGGCCGCCACCACGGGCCAGCTGCACACCAACGTGGGTTTCTGGGGTGGCGTGGTGCCCGGCAACGCGGCCGAAATCGAGCCGCTGATTGCGGCCGGCGTGCTGGGCTTCAAGGCCTTTTTGACGCATTCTGGCATTGATGATTTTCCGAATGCTACCGAGGCCGATTTGTGCCTGGCGATGCCGATTCTGGCGCGGCACCGGCTGCCGCTGCTAGTGCATTGCGAGCTGTCGGAGGAAAACGATGAGTGGAAGCAGAACGACCGGCGCTCGTACCCCAACTACCTGGCCTCGCGCCCCAAAAAGTGGGAGGACGAAGCCGTGGCGCTCATGATTCGCCTGTGCGAGGAGTTCAACTGCCCGGTGCATATCGTGCATCTGTCGTCGGCCAATTCCATTGCGCCCATCGCCGCCGCCAAGGCCCGCGGGCTGCCCCTGACGGTGGAAACCGGCCAGCACTACCTCTACTTCAACGCCGAGGACATTGCCGATGGCCAGACGCAGTTCAAGTGCGCGCCGCCCATCCGCGAGCGGGCCAACAACGAGCAGCTGTGGGCCGCGCTGCAAGCCGGAATCATCGACTTCGTGGCCACCGACCACTCGCCCGCGCCGCCCGATTTGAAGCAGCTCGCCAGCGGCGATTTTGCCACGGCCTGGGGCGGCATCGCGTCGCTGCAATTGGCCCTGCCGGTGCTCTGGACGGCCGCCCGCCGGCGCGGGGCCACCCTGAACGACCTGGTGAAATGGCTGAGCGAAAACCCCGCGAAACTGGTCGGCCAAAGCCAACGGAAAGGCCAGATTGCCGTGGGCTACGATGCCGACCTGCTGGTGCTGGATGCCGAAAAATCCTTCCGGGTAAGCGCGGACATGATTCACCACAAACACAAAGTGTCGCCTTACATTTGCCAGGAACTATGGGGAGTAGTGGAGCAGACGTTTCTGGGCGGCGAGCAAGTCTTTCAGCGCCCGAATTTCCTTCACCTCAACCACGGCCAACTCTTAACCCGGTAGCTGGATGCAGCAACAATACACCGCCCGCGCCGAGCAGATTATGCAGCGCATTCAGCAATTGGCCGCCATCAGCGAAGACGCGGATGGCGTGACGCGCACCTTCGGCACGCCGGCCTTTTTGCAGGGCCGCGCCCTGGTGCAGGGCTGGCTGCAAGCCGCCGGCCTGCCCACCCGCATCGACGGCATCGGCAACCTGCGCGCCCGGCTGCTCAGCCCCAACCCGGCGGCCAAGACCTTCGTGCTGGCCTCGCACATCGACACGGTGGTGAACGCCGGCAAGTTCGACGGGCCGTTGGGCGTGCTCATGGGGCTCGATTTGCTGGAAAACCTGCTGGCGCAAAAGGCCGAGCTGCCGTTTCACATCGAGCTGATTGCCTTCAGCGACGAGGAAGGCGTGCGCTTTCACACTACTTATCTGGGCAGCAAAGTGGTGGCCGGCTCCTTCGACCAAACCTGGCTCACGCGCCCCGATGCCGGCGGCATCACCCTGGCCCGCGCCCTGGAAATTATGGAAGCCGACGCGGCCCAGATTGCCGCCGATGCCATTCCGGCCGCCGACTGGCTGGGGTATTTTGAAATGCACATCGAGCAGGGCCCGGTGCTCTGGGAGCGCCAGATTCCGGTGGCCCTGGTAACCGCCATTGCCGGCCAGCGCCGCGTCGAGCTCACCTTCACCGGCATGGCCGGCCACGCCGGTACCGTGCCCATGGCCATGCGCCAGGACGCGCTGTGCGCCGCCGCCGAGTTCGTGCTCATCGCCGAGCAATTTGCCCTCCAGCACGGCCAGGGCCTGGTGGCTACGGTGGGCAAGCTCAGCATCGGCCACGCGGCCAGCAACGTCATCCCCGGCGAAGTGGCCTGCACCCTCGACCTGCGCAGCCCCCACAAAGTCCAACTGGCCGAGGCCTACGAGCACCTGCGCACCTACACCGAAGCCATTGCCACCCAGCGTGCCGTGACACTGGAATGGAATCTGATTCAGCAAACCGCCCCCGCCGCCTGCGATGCCCGCCTGAATGAAACGCTGGCCGAAGCCATTGCCGATGCCGGCCATGAACTGGTAGCGCTGGTGAGCGGCGCGGGGCACGACGCAGTGCCGGTATCGGAGGTGGCACCAGTTACGATGATGTTTATTCGTTGTTTCAAGGGCATTAGTCACAACCCCTTGGAGGACGTAGAGCTGCCCGACCTGGCCGCAGCCATCGAAGTGGCCGACCGTTTTTTACACCTCCTCCGTCTCC
>JAYULN010000263.1:0-25940 GCA_043763525.1 Hymenobacter sp. | reverse complement strand
TCCCCGTGCCGTTCGGGCGGCTTTATTGGCGCGGGGACGCGAACGACACCGTTCGCGCTACGCCCCCAGCGGCGCTTAAACCAAGGCACCGCGTAACAGAAGTTATTCATTACCTCACCTCGCTCTTCACTTCATGCTGCGCATTGGCATTACTGGTGGCATTGGCTCGGGCAAAAGCATTGCCAGCCGCCTGTTTCACGCGCTAGGCGTGCCCGTGTACGATGCCGACACCCGCGCCCGGTGGCTGATGGAAAATGACAGCGCGCTGCGCCAGGAACTGACCGCCGCGTTTGGCCCCGCCACTTACGACCCGGCCGGCCGCCTGAACCGCCCCGCGCTGGCCGCTACCGCATTCGGCAATCCCGCGCTGCTGGCTCGTCTCAATGCCTTGGTGCATCCACACGTGGGCACCGATTTTGCGCGCTGGGCCACCGCCCAGCAGCAGGCCGGCCACGCCTACGTACTCAAGGAAGCAGCCCTGCTATTCGAGGCGGGCTCGTACAGACAGCTCGACCGCGTCATCACTGTATTTGCGCCGCTGCTTGTGCGCCAGGCCCGCGTACTGCGCCGCGACCCGCACCGCTCGGCCGCCGATGTGCAGGCCATTATGGCCAAGCAGCTGAGCGAGGAAGAGAAAATGCAACGGGCCAACTACGTGCTGACCAACGATGATGTGCAGCCGCTGCTGCCCCAGGTGCTGGCCCTGCACGCGGCCTTCGGCGCTGCGCAGCGGGCATAAAAAAGGCTGCTTCTCCCGAAACAGCCTCCTTCAGCTAATCAACTTTGGTAGTATTAAAGCTTGCCCGAGTAATCCTCCAGCGTATCAATCACTTTAAGTAACTGGGGCACAGCCAGTGAATAATAAATTTTAGTGCCGATTTTACTGGATTTCAGCACGCCTCGGTCTTTGAGGGTAATGAGGTGTTGCGAAGCAATGGCTTGGGGCAAATCAAGGGCCTGGTAAATGTCGGTTACGGACATTTGGCTGTCTTTGCCTTTGGTTTTACCTAGCAAATCAACAATGGCCAGGCGTTTGGGATGCGAGAGAACCTTGAGCATAGCCGCGGCACGATCCAACTGTTGCGCTTCTACACGCGAATGCAATGGTTTCATGAAGTCAATAAAAAATGGAGGAGAAGGAAAATGTAAAATTGGAAAAGTAGAATAAGTGCAATACAACATTACTACATCGGTAGTTCCTTTGAAGGGTGCAAAATTGGTGCTAAAAATTTGATTATTTCCAAATCATTTGTGTATTTCTTGAAATACTCAGGTATTTGCCCTTTTTGTTTCCCTACGAAGTACAATTTGGGAAGCCGGCTGCTCTGGCGGCGTGCCCTACCTTTGTGGTTGTGCTTTCTTAACGAGTAACTACTTTCATCACTGCCCGATGCTGGACCTGCTGACCAAATTTGAAAACAAACGCCCCGAAATCGTCTTCGAGTGGAAGGACTCGGAAACGGAGGCTGAAGGATGGGTGGTAATCAATTCGTTACGCGGCGGTGCCGCCGGGGGCGGCACCCGCATGCGCAAGGGCTTGGATAAGCGGGAAGTAGAAAGCCTGGCTAAAACCATGGAGGTAAAGTTCACGGTTTCGGGCCCGGCAATTGGCGGCGCGAAGTCGGGTATCAACTTCGACCCGCAGGACCCGCGCAAGCGCGGGGTGTTGGAACGGTGGTATCGGGCCGTATTTCCATTATTAAAAAACTACTATGGCACCGGTGGAGACCTTAACGTGGATGAGATACATGAGGTTATACCTATTACCGAAGAATATGGCCTCTGGCACCCGCAGGAAGGAGTGGTAAACGGCCATTATCGTGCCACCGAACCCCAAAAAATCCAGAAACTGGGTCAGCTCCGCCAAGGTGTGGTGAAGGTGGTAGAAGATGCCAGCTTCTCGCCCAATCTGGCCCGCAAGTACACTGTGGCCGACCTCATTACCGGCTACGGCGTGGCCGAAGCCGTGCGCCACTACTACCGCCTCTGGCCCGGCACCGACGTGCGGGGGCAGCGCGCCATCATCCAGGGCTGGGGCAACGTGGGCGCGGCCGCGGCCTACTACCTGGCCGGCCAGGGCGTGCGCATCGTGGGCATCATCGACCGGGCCGGCGGGCTGCTGAACCCGGACGGCTTTGGCCTGGAGGAAATCCGGGCGCTACTGCTGGCCCGCCAGGGCAACGCCCTGATGGCCGACAACCTGCTCTCCTTCGAGGAAATCAACGAAAAGGTGTGGTCGGTGGGGGCCGATATCTTTATTCCGGCGGCTTCGTCGCGCCTCGTGGCGCAGGGCCAGGTAGAGCAGTTGCTGGCCGGCGGCCTCAAGGTGATAAGCTGCGGGGCCAACGTGCCCTTCGCCGACCCCGAAATTTTCTTCGGCCCCACCGGCGTATTTGCCGATGAGCGCACGGCCGTTATCCCCGATTTCATCGCCAACTGCGGCATGGCCCGCGTATTCGCCTACCTCATGGAAACGGGAGCCGAAATCACCGACCAAGCCATTTTTGCCGATACCTCGCGCATCATCGGGGCGGCACTGGAGCGCACCTACGCCGAGAATTCCCAAGCCACGGGCATCGCCCAACGCTCGTTTGAGATGGCCTTGCGGCAATTGGTGTGATGAGGTGAAGTGGCCAATGTGCTGATGTGCTGATGTGCTGATGTAGGAAGAGTTACAAATCACGCCCGCACATTTTCACATCCCTCACATTTTCACATTAGTCACATTACTTTTTATTCGGTAACAATTCGATAACTTTGATGCCCTACTTTTGGTCGCCCCATGCCTGGGGCGATTTTGTTTTGGTACGGAATTCCCCTTGTACTCATGTCCAATCTAAAAAAAGCGAAGACCAGCAAGACAAAGGTCTCGGACGACCTGCTGAATGCCGGCAGCGGCAAAACCATTAAGCAGCTGAATGTTAACGACGACAAGCTGACCACTATCACCGAGATGCGGCAGCAGACCAACGGCCAGACTGCGTTGGCCATTGAAGACGAGCAGCGCTTGCGCAAGGCCTTTGTGGACAAGGACTGGAACGAAATCAAAATTGCCGACTCCTGGCAAATTTTCAAGGTGATGGCCGAATTTGTGGAGGGCTTCGAGAAGATGTCCAAAATCGGGCCTTGCGTCAGCATCTTCGGCTCGGCCCGCACCAAACCCGACAACCCGTACTACCAGCTGGCCGAGGAAATTGCCTCGAAGCTGGTGCGCCACGGCTACGGCGTTATCACGGGCGGCGGCCCCGGCATCATGGAGGCTGGCAACAAGGGTGCCCGCGCCGAGGGCGGTAAGTCGGTGGGCCTCAATATTGAGCTGCCTTTCGAGCAAACCCACAACATTTACATCGACCAGGATAAGTGCATCGACTTCGATTACTTTTTCGTGCGGAAGGTGATGTTTGTGAAGTACGCCCAGGCTTTCGTGGGCATGCCCGGCGGCTTCGGCACGCTCGACGAATTGTTTGAGGCCATGACCCTGATTCAGACCAAGAAAATCAGCCGCTTCCCCATCGTGCTGGTGGGTTCGGCCTACTGGAATGGCCTGTTTAAGTGGATTGAGGACGTGATGCTGCACGAAGAGCACAACATCTCGACCGAAGACATGCAGCTGGTGCAGATTGTGGACGATGCCAGCGAGGCCGTGAAAATCATCGACGACTTCTACCACAAGTACCTGCTGTCGCCAAACTTCTAGGACCACGGATTGGCGCGGATTTTAGCGGATTTCATGAATTTTGTGGACGGCGCTTTTCGGTTTCAAAACCATTGCTTGGAAAAGCCGCTTCTTCGGGAGCGGCTTTTTTTGTGGGTAATTTCGCCGTTCCGCTCCGCTTTTTGTTGTATTTGACTGTATGCCTATCCTGCCCGCCGTGTTCCCCGAAACCTTGGAATGTGACTACCTCATCGTGGGCGGTGGGGCTTCGGGCTTGAGCTTGGCCTATCATATGGCGCAGGAGGCCCGGCTGGCCGGGCAGCGGGTGCTGCTCGTGGAGCCCGACGCGGTAAAGGCCGACGACCGCACTTGGCGCTACTGGGCGGCCGGCGAAACCCCGTTTGCGGCCGTGGAGGCCCAGCATTGGGGGCAGCTCGTCATCCGCACGCCCGGCTTCGAAAAAGTACTGGCTCTGGCCCCCTACCGCTATCGCATGGTGCGGGCGGGCGAATTCTACGCCTTTGTGGGGGTGGCGCTGGCCGCCCGCCCTCAGCAGTTTGCGCGGCTGATGGGGCGCGTTGAGACCCTGGCCGAGGCCCCCGATGGCCGCGGAGCCGTGGCTACGCTCGCTGACGGCCGCCGGATTGCGGCCCGCTACGCCTTTGACAGCCGCCCGCCCCAATTGGCCCGCAACCCGGCCCGCTACCGCTACCTGGAGCAGCACTTTCTGGGCTGGGAAATTGAAACCGAAGCCGACGAATTCGACCCCAATACGGTGCAGTTCATGGATTTTCGGGTGCTGCAGCACGAACAGACGCGCTTCGTGTACACCCTGCCCTTCACAGCGCGCCGGGCCCTGGTCGAGTTCACCGTATTCTCGGGGCAGGTGCTGCAAAAGGCGGAGTACGAAACCGCGTTGCGGACCTACCTGGCCGGGCACCTAAACGGGCGGCCCTACCGCGTGGTGGCCGAGGAAGGCGGCTCCATTCCGATGACCGACCACCCGCTGCCCGCCCGCGCCAGCGCGCACGTCCTCAACATTGGCACCCGCTCCGGGCGCTCAAAACCCAGCACCGGCTACACCTTTGCGCGGGTGCAGCGGCACACCACGCGGCTGGTGGCGGCGCTGGCAGCCACCGGCCACCCGCCCGCCAATGCCGCCGCCGACCGCTGGCAGTTCGGCCTCTTCGACACGCTGCTGCTCGACATCATGCAGCGCCGGGGCGAACAGGTGCGCGACATTTTCCAGCAGCTTTTCGAGCGCAACCCCGTGCAGCGCATTTTTCGTTTTCTGGACGAGGAAACCACCTGGACCGAAAACCTGCAAATTATGAATTCGGTCACGCCGTGGCCCTTTCTGCGGTCCATCGGGCAGGTGCTGCGCGGCCGGCCGGGCCGACGGAGGTAGGGGCGGGGCCTGCCCCCACCCGCGCGTTCACACCGTTGTGACGATGCCGTTCAACGACGGGCGGGGGCAGGCCCCGCCGCTACCTCGACGGGGCTTGCTCCAGCCAACCGCACGCTTCCTGCACCGTGGCCTCAGAAATGGGGCGCAGCTGCGGCTCCGGCTCCGACAGATTCAGCAGGAAGCCGGTGAGGGCTGGTAGGTTGTCGAGGTCGTGGGTGCTGCACAGCACGGTTTTGCCCTGCCGGACCACCCAATCATGCACCAGGCCAAACACCTGGCGGCGGTAGTACACGTCGAGCTGCTGGGTGGGTTCATCGAGCGGCTACACCTGGGAATCCAACCCCGAGGCCAAGACCTTCGTGCTGGCCTCGCACGTTCATCGAGCAGGTACACCTGGGAATCCTGCAAACTGAGCTGGGCCAGCCACACCAGCTGCTGCTCGCCGCCGGAGAGCTGCGTGAAATCGCGGGCGGCAAGATGGGCCATGCCCACGCGGGCCAGCGCGGCATCGGCCAGGGCGTAGTCGGCAAGTGCGTAGGCGCTCAGCAGGCCGTGGTGGCGGTAGCGGCCCATCACCACCAGCTCGCGCACGGCAATGGAAAAACCAATGCTGCCCCGCTGCGGCAGGTAGCCCAGCAGGACCGCCGCAGCGGCCTGCCGCAGGCCCCGCACCTCCTGCCCCAACAGCCGGGCGCTGCCCTGGTACAGCAGCTGCCCCGTGAGCACCCGAAACAGGGTGGTTTTGCCGCTGCCGTTGTGGCCCACCACGGCCACGAAAGCGGGCGCGGGCAGGCACAAGAAAAAGTTGCGGACCAGCACCCTTCCGGGGTAGCCCGCAACCAAATCTTCCACGCAAAGCGTGGCAGGAGTTATGAGTTATGAGTTTGCCTGAAGCATTGTCATTCAACTCATAACTCGTAATTCAAAACTCATAACTCCTTTAGTATTCGTCCTCGTTGAACATGAAGTCCTCCTTGGTTGGGTAATCGGGCCATACTTCCTCGATGTTTTCGTAGGGTTGGCCGTCGTCTTCCAGGGCTTGCAGGTTTTCCACCACTTCCATGGGCGCACCCGAGCGGATAGAAAAGTCAATCAGTTCGTCTTTGGTGGCGGGCCAGGGCGCATCTTCCAAGTAGGAAGCCAGTTCGAGTGTCCAGTACATAGGGAGGCGGATAAAAAAAAGGTTGGCGAAGGTAACAGTTTCTGGTCAACATGCAAGGCCGAAACCGCGTTGAAATCGACAACGCAAACGGCGGCCGAAAGTTAGCCGGCGGCCTGGGCTTGTTGACTGAACAAGGCAATCAGGTCGTTTTTCGTGCGAATTTTCCGTTCAAAAGACCGAATCTTGGTTTGCAGCATCAGGCGAAACGCGTCGTTGGCGGCGCTGGGGCCCAGATTGTCGAGGTTGTCGCGCAGCACGGCCAGCTCCTGGTGGTCTTCCTGAAGGAGCTCGCGCAGGGTGCTGGCCCGGAAGCGGGCCCGCTCGGCAGGCGACGTAGGGGCCGGCTCGCCGCCCACGCGCTTGCGCAGGTGGTAGTCGAGGGCGCTGAGCTCAAAAATCTTGTCGCAGGCCACCATGAAACGCTGCCAGATGCGGTCCGACTCTTCGCCGCGCACGGTGCCCACCTGCTTCCATTCGGCCTGCAAGGCTTTGGCCTGGTGAATAGCTTCCTGCGGGGCAATGGCCATCAGGGCTTCGGCCCGCTCGGCCAGCGAGCGTTTGCGGACCAGCAGCTCTTCGGGCGCGACCGGGGTGCCGGGAGCCCCGCTGGTCTGCTGGGTGGCAATGTGGACCTTGAGGCGCTCGAAAAAGTGGTTATTGGCCGCCCGAAAGCGCGTCCAGAGCTCGGAGGCCTGCTTTTTGGGTAGGGTGCCGTCCACCTCGCGCCAGGCCTGCTGGAGCTGCTTGAGCTGGCGGGAAGTGGTTTCGAACTGGTCGGAATTTTTGAGGGCTTCGGCCTGCTGAATAAGGTCGCGGTAGCGGGTTTGCACCCGGTTAGTCATGGCCTTTTTATCGGACTGGAACACCTTGCGCCGGTCGAAAAATACCTGAATGGCGGTCTGGAAACGGTGTTCCAGCTCGTCGGCCACGGCCTTATCGACGGGGCCGGTTTTGAGCCAGCCCTGGCGCAGGTCCTTCACCTTTTCGCCGGCCGATACCCACTCCACGCTCTCGCGCAGGGTTTCGGCTTCCTGAATGAAGCCGAGCTTGGTGGCCAGGTTTTTTTCGCGGTTGTGGGCCACGGTCACGGCAATCGCCTCCTCGGCCTCGGCGAGGAGGCGGTGCAGGGCGGCGAAGTCGCCGAGGCCGTCGTAGGTCAGCAGTTGCTGTTTGAGGTGCTGCGCCTTCATCAGAAAGGAGCCTTTGTTCTCGTTGACCTCCATTTTGGCCAGCAGCGTGTCGACTTTGGCGTGCAGGGCTTCATAGCGCTGGGCGAAATAGCGCAGCGCAACCTCGTCCGATTCTTTGACCAGGCCTATCTGGCGGGCGGGCTGGGCAAGCACGGGGCGCAGCCATACGCCGCCGGCTTCCACGTAGCCGTAGCGCTGGGCTTCGGCCAGCAAGTGGTCGGTTGGTTCCATACTGATTGTAAGCTCGTGGGTAGGAGGGTGATATGCGTGGACAGGGCGGTAGGCAAGCGCGTTATGGCTGGAACGTGGAATGGGAAGGGGCTACAAGTTTACGGTAAAAAGGTGATGAAGTGATAAGATGAGGAAGTAATGGGGGGATGAGGGGATGGGTGGACGCGGAAATGGGGGGATGAGCGGGAGCCGGACGGCGGGTGCGGACCGCCGTCCGGCCCGAAATCGGCGGACCCGCCTTCCGGTTTACCGCGGCTCCGTGCCGTTCTTTGCGGTGCGGCCCCTGGCCCTCATCTCCTCATTCCTTCATCCCTTCGTCACCTTTTCCCATGAGCGACCAGACCATTATTTTCAGCATGGCCGGCGTGAGTAAGATTTACCCGCCCCAGAAGCAAGTTCTCAAGAATATTTATCTCTCGTTTTTTTACGGGGCCAAAATCGGCGTGCTCGGCCTCAACGGCTCGGGCAAGTCGAGCCTGCTGAAAATCATTGCCGGGGTCGACAAGCAGTTTCAGGGGGAAGTGGTGTTTTCGCCGGGCTACTCGGTGGGCTATCTGGAGCAGGAACCCCAGCTCGACCCCACCAAAACCGTGCGCGAAGTGGTGGAGGAAGGTGCCGCCGAAACCGTGGCTTTATTGAAGGAATATGACGAGATAAACGAAGCCTTCGGGGCCGAGAATGCCGATTTCGACAAGCTGCTCGACCGCCAGGGCAAGGTGCAGGAACGGCTCGACCAGCTCGATGCCTGGAACCTCGACACCAAACTGGAGCGGGCCATGGATGCGTTGCGCACCCCGCCGCAGGAGGCCGTTATCGGCACGCTCTCGGGGGGCGAGAAGCGCCGCGTGGCCCTGTGCCGCCTGCTGCTGCAAGAGCCCGACGTGCTGCTGCTCGACGAGCCCACCAACCACCTCGATGCCGAAAGCGTGCTTTGGCTGGAGCAGCACTTGCAGCAATACAAAGGCACGGTCATCGCCGTAACCCACGACCGCTACTTCCTCGACAACGTGGCCGGCTGGATTCTGGAGCTGGACCGCGGCTCGGGCATTCCGTGGAAGGGCAACTACAGCAGCTGGCTGGAACAGAAAACCGACCGCATGGCCCGCGAGGAAAACACCGAAAGCAAACGCATGAAAACCCTCCAGCGCGAGCTGGAATGGGTACGAATGTCGCCCAAAGCCCGCCAGAGCAAGGGCAAGGCCCGCCTGGCCAACTACGACAAGCTGGCCAGCGAGGAAGCCAAGGACAAAGAGCAGAAGCTGGAGCTATTCATTCCGGACGGCCCGCGCCTGGGCGCGCAGGTGATTGAGGCCGAAGGCATCACGAAATCGTTCGGCGACAAGCTGCTGTTCGAGAACCTGAGCTTTTCGCTGCCCCAGGGCGGCATCGTGGGCATCATCGGGCCAAACGGGGCGGGCAAAACCACGCTCTTCCGCTTGATAACCGACCAGTTGCAACCCGATGCGGGCACCTTTGAAGTTGGCCCCACGGTCCTGACGGCCTACATCGACCAGCAGCACGACACGCTGGACGGCAGCAAGTCGGTGTTCGACACCATTACGGGCGGCACCGAAACCATGCTGCTGGCCGGCCGCCCGGTGAACTCCCGCGCCTACGTGAGCAAGTTCAACTTCGGCGGCGGCGACCAGGAAAAGAAAGTGGGCACGCTGAGCGGCGGCGAGAAAAACCGCGTGCATTTGGCCATGACACTAAAGCAGGGGGCCAACCTGCTGCTGCTCGACGAGCCCACCAACGACCTCGACGTAAACGCCATCCGGGCGCTGGAAGACGCGCTGGAGAACTTCGCCGGCTGCGCCGTCATCATCAGCCACGACCGGTGGTTTCTGGACCGGCTGGCCACGCACATTCTGGCCTTCGAGGGCGACTCGGAAGTGGTGTGGTTCGAGGGCAACTTCTCGGACTATGAAGAGGCCAAGCGCAAACGCCTGGGCGATGTGGAGCCGAAGCGCGTGCGGTATAAGAAACTGGGGTAATCAGTGATTTTCAGTGCGTAAAATGGGCCGTCGGAAGTACTTCCGACGGCCCATTAACGTGTAGGGCGAGCTTCAGGACCAGCACTGAAATTGCGAGCCGGCCGGATTCCCCCCCCCCCGCCCTGCCCACCCGCTACAGCAGTTTTTTGGGGTAAATTTTGGCCGCGAAGGCAAGGTCCGTCGCGTCGATGTCGAGGCCGCCGATGATGGGCTGCCCGTCCTTGGTGATGGTACCTGGAATCTGGTAGCACATGATGGAGAGGGGGTCGGGCGGCACGGTGCCCAGCAGCGACGACTCGTCCAGCGGCGTGAGCACCTGCTGGCGCACCTCGGCCGGCGACCACCCCTGGGTGGCCCCAAAAAAGGCAATGGCTTTTGGGGTATCAATTTTGGCCACCAGCTCTTTGCGCATGTGCTCGTGCGGGAAGCCCAGGGTGTGGCCCGTTTCGTGGCGCACCACCCGATGAAACTCCGATTCGGGCGTGTTCATCGTGAAGGCTTCCAGGTTCATCGTGGCCTCGGTGGGGCCGATGCTCAGCACGTCGGTGCCCAGGTACGACCAGTAGCCGCCGTCGGGGCCGCCGGCGCGGGCAATGCGCACCTGCGGGCTGCTGTGGCTTTCCCGAAACCGCACGTTGGCCGTTTTGGCCCAGGCGTTCATGTGCAGCAGGATGCGCTTGCGCAAATCGGCCGGCGGGTTGTCGAGAAAGCCCACCGTGAGGTGAACCCCTACCGTGTGCCACACCTTGGTAGTGAGCACCGCAATGCGCTCCGGCGTGGGCGTAAAGCGCATCACGCGGGCCAGGCGTTCGAGCGGCGGGCGGTTGTTGGGGTTGATGTTGGTCGCCACGGCGGCGGCCGGAATCCAGAGGTTACGCGGCAGGCGCTTGGGGGTGCAGGTGAGGAGCGGCGTGGCCGCGGCGGGGGTTGTCATGGCGGGTTGGGTTAGTGGAGTGAAACCATAGATTCAACATCCGGTCAGCACGACCAACGACCGGTTAGTGCGGCGGGGCAGCCACGCGGGCCTTGCCCCAGCCGTGGCCCATCAAGCCACGCGGGCCTTGCCCCAGCCGTGGCCCATCAAGCCACTGCCCCCGCTGCGCCGCCGGCCAGCTGGGCTAGCCCGCTGCGCGAGGGCGCGTAGAAATACTCGCCGCCGCGCAGGCTCACCAACTGCTCGAAGGCGGCCAGGCGGCAGCCGGCCGCTCCGTAGGTGTAGTTGAAGCGCAACTTGCCCCGGTCGCCCTGGCCGATGATGGGGTCGAGGCCGGTGGTGGGGGTATCTTTCAGAAAATCGGGGTTGTTGGCCCAGAATTTTTGGATGAATTCAAACTGCTGGGCAATGTTGCGCTGGAAACACATGAACAGCAGACCCACCGGGTCGCCGTCTTCCTGCAGCGCGTCTTCGCGGCTGCCGAAAGGAATGCCCCGGCGGGTGAGGCGGCGCAGGGATTCGTGCGGGTCGCCGGTTTCGTGGCGCGGGTTCACTTTGCGGATGTGGGCGTGCAGGGGGCAGCGCAGGCCGTGCTTGTCGCCCCCGTAGTTGAAATTGTTGATAATCGGGTCAATCAGGCCGTCGGTGCCGCGCTCCACCACGGGCGTGCCGTCCTCGAAGCGGCCCACCAGCATGGCGCCGGCCCGCTCGGCATCGGCGGCGGCGAGGCCGATGCGCCGGGCGAGCTTCTCCTCGGCCTCTTTAAAATCGCGAACCTGCTGTTGCAGCTTCCGAAACACGAAGAAGCTGCCAAACGACCCGGCCGGGTCGGGCACCAGCACCTGCTTTTCGGGGTCGGCCCCGGGGTTCCACCGGTCAATTTCTTCCGCCAGCGGGTTGTCTTTGGCCCCGGCGGGCGCGTGATTGGGCATGTCCTCGGCCAGGTAAATGGGCTGACTCACGCCGTCGGCGTAGCCAAAATGCTCAATGCCATTGCCGTCGGCATTGCGCAGGGCGTGGCCCCATTCCAGAATCCGGAGCTCGCCCACGCCGCTCGCCAGCTGGTCACTCACGGCCCGCACGGTGTGCTGCAAGTGCTCGAAGTCGTCGTCGGCCAGCACGAGCAGGGCGTGCAGCGGCGTGGGCGTGGCGGTGCCCGGCGCAAACCAGGCGGCATCCCAGTCGGCAGGCACGGGGTCGGTAAGCAGGTCTTGGGTGGTGGCGTGGCGCATGCCGCGGGCAAAAGCGGGCGGCAGGGGCGGCTGGGCCACTTGCTCGGGCTCGGGCGGCAGCGGCTGGCCCAGGGCTTGCAGCCCGGCAGCCGTGAAGAGCAGCATGGCAAACAAGTCGCCGGGGATGTGAAACCGCTGAAATCGTTGCGTATCGCGCAACTGCTTGCGCGTAAAGGTGATGGCAAATGGCCCATCGCCGCGCAGCCCCTCCCCTATCCAGGTCCTGGCCCAGGCCTGGTCGGCCCCAAACTCAATAAACAGGAAGGCCGCATGGTCGCGCCCGTGGCCTTTCAGAATGTTACCCTGCACCTCGGCATACCGCGTCGCGGCTTCGTCATAGGTAGGCAGTTTGAGGGCGGGGGTCGCTAAGGTGACGGTTGACATAGTGCCTGGAAATAGAAAGGTAAGAAGCCCGCATCAGGCCACAAGGCAGCTAAATCAACACCATAAATTCAGCTGCATTCGACTGCATTTTATGCACTTGACTCAACAAAACCTCTGCCGGCAGCCCAATAGTAAAGCTCGGTTTTTCACCGGTTGCCCGCATCAGTGCCAGCACTGAAACTCAGGCCACCCAGCCCTCGCGCACGGCGCGGGCGGCCAGGCCCACCAGCGTGCGGGTGCCGGCCTTGTGCAGCAGGGTGCGGCGGTGGCTTTCCACGGTGCGCACGCTCAGGCACAGGTGGTCGGCAATTTCCTCGTTGCACTGGTCGGCCACTACCAGGCGCAACACCTCCAGCTCGCGGGGGCTGAAGGCATCGGCGGCGGCATAGGTCGCGGCGCGGGGGGCCTGGGGCAGCAGGGGGTTGGGGGCATCCAGCCACGGGGCCAGAATGGCTGCCAGCGTGGGCGGCGGCACGTGCCGGGGCACCAGCAAATAATTGCCCGGCCAGGGTAGTGCCCCGCAGCGCTGGCCGGGGGTGTGCGCGTCCGTGAGCAGCAGCAGGCGCTGCGTGGGGCGGGTGCGGTGCAGGCGGGCCAGCAGCTCGGTCAGCACCCGGCCGGGCAGGGCCCCATCCAGCACCAGCAGCCCAAAGGGGCGATGGGCCAACAGCTCGGCTACTTGCGTGGCATCGGCGGTGAGGGTGACCTGCAACTCGGGCCACCGCTCGCGCAGCGTGGCCACCAAGCCCTGCCGCAAAAGCGTGGGCGCGGCCGCTACCAAGGCCGTTGGGGTAGACGTAATCATGGCATTGCGGGCAGAAAAATAAGATGCCGGCCCCGCCGGCCGCCCCTTGGAAGGAAGGGCCACCCGCGCGGCTACAGAAGGGAAAGGATATAACAAAGTAACATTTATACTTGAATTATCAATAGTTAATAGTTAAAATATTATGAGCCGCCTACCTCTGGCTTGTAATCATCAACTTCAAAATACCGCTCAGCCGTTCGCAGGCCACAAAAAAGCCGCCATCCTGCAAGCAGAACGGCGGCTTTTTTTCTCAAAATCTCAGTGCGTTTCTACCGGCGGCGCATAAAAATGCTGACGTAGTACAACAGCGTGGCCAGCGAGGCAATGGCCGCCACCACGTAAGTCATGGCCGCCCACCAGAGGGCATCTTTGGCCATGGCGTGCTCTTGGGGGGTTACCACGCCGCGCGTATCCATCCAGGCCAGGGCGCGGCGCGAGGCATCGAACTCGACCGGCAGCGTAATGAAGGAAAACAGGGTGGTGAGCGAAAACAGCGCAATGCCCACGCCCAGCGGAATCACGCTCGTGCGCAGCATAAACACGCCGGCTATCAAAATCCACGGCATCCAACGCGACACCGCGCTGAGAGTTGGCACCAAAGCCGAACGAAACTGTAGCATGGAATACGCCGTGGCGTGCTGCACGGCGTGGCCGCACTCGTGGGCCGCGATGGCGGCCGAGGCCGCGCTCCGCTCGGCGTACACGCCTTCGCTCAGGTTCACGGTTTTGTCGGTGGGGTTGTAGTGGTCCGTAAGGCGGCCCTCGGTGCTGATGATGCGCACGTCGGTAATGCCGTGGTCGGCGAGCATGAGCTCGGCAATTTGGGCACCCGTCAGGTTGGCTTTGAGACCTACCTGGGCATATTGCTTGAACTTGCTGCGCAGCCGCCACTGGATGGCCCAGCTAACGAGCATGAGCAGAATGAGAAGAAAATACATGGGCTTGAATTATGAATTATGAGTTATGAAGCATGAATTATGAGCTGAGCATTACGGGTTCAAATGAAGGCAGGAGCGCGCATCGCCATACGTTCCACACCCCAATTCATAACTCATAATTCTGAACTCATGATTCTATCAACGATGCGGGAGGTGCTGTAGCCCGGCACCAGCGGCACCGTGAGCACCTGCCCGCCCCGGTTCAACACCAATTCGCGGCCCACAATTCCGTCAATCGCATAGTCGTCGCCCTTCACCAGCACGTCGGGCTGCACCAGTTCGATGAGGGCCAGCGGCGTGGGCTCGCCGAAGAGCACCACGGCATCGACAAAGGCCAGCGAGGCCAGGATGCGGGCCCGCGCCGCCTCGTCCTGAATGGGCCGACCGGGCTTGAGGCGGCTCACCGACGCGTCGGTGTTCAGGCCCACCACCAGGGCATCGCCCAGGTGCCGGGCCTGCTCCAGGTAGTCGACGTGGCCGAGGTGCAGCAAATCGAAGCAGCCGTTGGTGAACACCACCTTACGGCCCTGCGCCCGCCAGCCGGCCAGCGTGGCGGGCAGTTGCTCGCGGGTCATGATTTTATCTTTCGTCCACATGGAGAGGGAATTATGAGTTTTGAGTTTTGAATTATGAGTTGGCAGGAGAGTCCCCAATGCAGCCAAGGGGAGGCAGCGCGTAACTCATAACTCATAATTTTTAACTCATAACTCAGTTGTCAGCGGTTCGGCGGCCAGCGCTTCGGCTTCGGCGGCCACGCTGCCTTTGTCGGCGGCGGCCACGGCCACGAAGCTGATGGCCCCCATCAGCACCACCAGCAGGGTTTGGGCACCGTGTACCACCAGCGCGTAGGCAATGCCGGCTTCCTTGCTGATGCCGTACACCAGCAAAATACCCTGCACCATCACATGAAAAGGCCCGATGCCGCCCGCCACCGGGGCCGCCATGCCAAACGCCCCGAAGGTGAGCACGGCCAGGCCGGCCTTCATGTCGAGGGTATAAGTACCCGGGAAGCAGCGAAAGGCCAGGTAGTCCATCAGGTAATACACCGTCCAGGTAAATACGGTGTGCAGCAGAAACACGCCCTTGTTCTCCAGCTTCAGCACACTGAACACGCCCGCCAGCAGGCCCTTCACGAACACCACGCCCTTATTGAAAAACGCATTCTGCCGCAGCCGTTCCAGGTTGCGGAACAAGGCCACCCCCACCGTGAGCAGCAGTACCCCACCAATAACGGCCGCCACGAGCAGCGGCGTGCGGTTACGGGCCAGCGCGTCGTAGCGCCCGCCCAGCACCTGCACCGTCACAAAACTCCAGAACGTGTTGAAATCCAGCAGCAGCACCCCGCCCAGCAGGCCCAGCAGCACCAGCACGTCAATCACGCGCTCGGTCACGACCGTGCCCAGAGCCACCTGCACCGGCACGCCGCTGGTGCGCCGCAGCACCGAGCAGCGAATGACCTCGCCCATGCGCGGCAGCACAATGTTGGCCAGGTAGCCCACCATCATGGCGTGGTACACGGGCCAGTACGGGGCCGGGGTCTGCGACGCCTTCAGCTGCATCTGCCAGCGGTAGGCCCGGCTGAAATAACCCAGTGATGACAGCGCCAGCGTGAACGCCAGCCAGGAATAATTGGCCGTGCGAATGGCCTGGCCAATGTCGTCCCATTTCAGCCCCCGCATGGCGTACCACATCAGCGCGCCCGAAATGCTCAGCAGCAGCGCGTACTTAAGAATGGTGAGAAAGGCTTTCAATGAGGCAATGAGTGGAATAGAGAAATAATCGGGTAGTCGTGGCAATGAGCGCCAGAATGCGCGGCATTCCTCATTCACTCATTCCTCGTTTGCATCAGGCAAGCCGATTGTGCTCGTTCGGAAAAATGACAGTTGGCTTGTGCTGCCGGGCTTCGGCAAAATCAATCAGGGCGTAGGAGAAGATGATGACCATATCGCCCACCGACACCTTGCGCGCGGCCGGGCCATTCAGACAAATAGTGCCCGAGCCCCGCTCGCCCCGGATGGTGTACGTCTCGAAACGCTCACCATTGTTGATATTTACGATGGTCACCTTCTCGTTCTCCACAAAGTTGGCGGCATCCAGCAAGTCCTCATCAATCGTCACGCTGCCCACGTAGTGCAGCTCGGCCTGCGTGACCGTGACGCGGTGAATCTTGGACTTCATTACTTCAATGTGCATGGCTTTCAAAACAGCATTAGTGAAGCCCCAAAGTTAACGCATCGTCCTAGTCACTGGCCGCCGCCCGTGCCTACGCTTCCACCACCACGTTGTCGATTAATCGCACGCCGCCTAAGTGAGCCGCCAGGCACAGCACCACGGGCCGGCCGGGCACATATTCCATCAAGGGCTGCAAGGTGTGGGCATCCGCCACTTCCATGTACTCGGGGGTGAGCAGCGGCTCGCGGGCCAGGGTGGCTTCGCCCTCGGCCTGCACCTGGGCGGGGGGTACGCCCTGCCGCACCTGGGCGGCGGCGGCGGCCAGCACCCGGTACAGCAGGGGCGCGGCGGCGCGGGCGGCGGGGTCCAGCCGGCGGTTGCGCGATGACATGGCCAACCCGTCGGCCTCCCGAATGGTGGGGCAGGCCACAATTTCCAGGTCAAACGACAAGTCGGCCACCAGCTGCCGCACAATGGCTACCTGCTGCCAGTCCTTCTGCCCGAAATAAGCCCGGTGCGGGCGCGCCAAATGAAAAAGCTTGCTCACCACCGTGGCCACACCGTTGAAATGGCCGGGCCGATGCGCTCCTTCCATCACCCGTTCCAGGTCCCCAAAATCGAACCGCAGCGTGGTGGACTGGGGATACATTTCGGCCACCGGAGGCACGAACAGGGCCGTGCAGCCGGCCGGGGCCAGCAGGGCCGCATCGGCCTCCGGCACCCGCGGGTACAGCCGAAAGTCTTCGGCATTATTGAACTGCGTGGGATTGACGAATATGGTGGCTATCACCTCGTTGCAGTCGATGCGAGCGGCTTGAACCAGTTGAATGTGGCCCGCGTGCAAGGCCCCCATGGTGGGCACCAGCCCCACGCGTTGGCCGACCCGGCGGGCGTGTTCGGTGTAGGCTTGCAACCCGGCGGCGGTAGTAAGTATCTGCATAGGTGAGGAAGGCAATTGGAACGGCCCCCAAAGTAGATTTTATTGAATTTTCGCTCAAAATTGTTTAATTTTGTGCTCCCATAGTTTGGCCTTGTTCCATTCTCGTCAATAATCCCTCTATGTCGAAGCTAAGAATCCTCTACGCGGCCACCGAAATTGACCCGTTCCTGCAGACCACAAAGGTGGCAGAAATGCTGCGTCGACTGCCCGCCAGCATGCAGGAGATGGGGTGCGAAATTCGCATCTTCGTGCCGCGCTTTGGCATTATCAACGAGCGCAAAAACCGGCTGCACGAAGTGGTGCGCCTCTCGGGCATCAACATTGCCGTGGGCGACGACGAGAAGCCTTTGGTTATCAAAGTAGCTTCTATCCCGACCGCCAAGCTGCAGGTTTATTTTATCGATAACGAAGATTATTTCCACCGCAAGTCGGCCCTGGTTGATAAAAACGACAAATTTTACGCCGACAACGACGAGCGCGCCATCTTTTTTTGCAAAGGTGTGCTTGAGACGGTGAAGAAGCTCGGGTGGTCGCCCAACATCGTGCATTGCTCCGACTGGATGACCGGCCTGATTCCGCTCTACCTGAAGACGACTTACAAGAAAGACCCGGTGTTCAAGGATGCCAAATCGGTGTTCTCGATTTACAGCAACGAGTTTCTTGACAAATTTGAGGGCAATATCCTGGAGAAAGCCAAGATGCTCGACATCGATGACGCGATGATGGCCTCGCTCAAAACGGCCGACTTCAGCGGCTTCATCAAGATGGGCATGGAATATGCCGACACCGTGGTGCGGTCCGACGAGGACTTCAGCGACAACATGAACGGCATGTTCACCGAATACGCCCTGCACAACAAGCTCAGCCAGGTGGCTACCGACGAAAACCTGCACTCTTCATACCTAGCGCTCTACAATGAATTGGCTAACTAGCCGCTGTGCCCCCCTGGTGGCCCTCACCGCCCTGGCCCTGGCCGGCTGCGACAAAGGCACCGACCTGAACGTGGACCTGCCCGACACGGCCGCCATCAGCACCCAATACCAGGACCTGGACGTGGACGCGGCGACCGTGCGCCTGGTGCCCGCCCAAACCCTGAAAACCGACCACTCGCTGTTCGGCCGCCTGGCCGACAACGTGGCCGGCACCACCGAAGCCCGCGCCTACTACAACGTGGTCGACGGCAGCATTGCCGACTCCCTGCCCTCGAAAATGCCCCGCCCCATCCTCGATTCGGTGGTGATGGTGCTGGGTTTCGACCGGGTGTATGGCAGCTCCACCACGCCGGCCAAGTTCGATGTGTTCAAACTGGTGGCCCCGCTCGACGAGCGGCAGGCCTACGACGGCGGCACGGCTACGGCCGTAGACCCCACGCCCTTGGGCACGGCCCTCACCAGCCGCCTCGACCGCACCCAGCAGGTAATCACCACGGCGGCTTCCGGCACTACGCCAGCCGTTACCACCACGGTGCCCGACCAAACGGTGCGGCTGCTGTTGCAGCGCCGCGCCTTCGCAGCCGTGCCGCCGATTGGTACCAAGCCGGGCCGGCCGGCTATATCGGCCGTGCCGCTGGCTTTCGCCAACAATTTATTTGCGAAGCTCAGCCAGCCCAATTTCAGCCAGCCCCAGCTCGATGAGCTGCTGAAGGGCCTGGCCGTGGCCCCTAGTGCCAGCCACAACAGCAGCATCGTGAGCCTCGGGCGGACGTATGATTCGCGCGTGGTGGTGTACTTCCACGGCATTGATACGCGCGCCGACACCTTGCGCCGGACTTACTCGCTGTTTTTTGGGCCGATATACAGCAGTCATTCGCTGCCCGCCGCCCGCGACCCCCGCTACTACACCCAGCTTACCAACACTTTGCCCACCGCCTTGGCGGCCCTGGTTAATACCTCGGGTTCGGTGCCGGCCAGTGCCCTCAACGGCACCAGCTACGTGCAGGACGGCACCGGGCTCAGCACTCGGGTCACGTTCAGGGGCTTGGAAACGCTGATAAACACGCCGGGCCTGACTGTGAACCGCGCCGAATTGCGCGTGCCGGTTAAGCCCTTTGCCAACGCGCTGTTTGCCAACCCGGCCAACTTGTTCGCCGTTGAGGTAGATGGCAGCAACAACATGCTCCGGCGCACTGTGAATTTTAATACATATGACCGGGTAGTGCAAGGCGACGGCCAGGACCAGCTGGGGTCCCGAGCTCCCACCGTGGCGCTGCTTACGGACGTAACCACCGGCCTGGCTTACTATAACCTGTCTATTACGAGCTACCTCGATGCTTACCTCAAAGATAAGCTGGACGGCCGGCCCGCCGCCTTGGTGCTGGTACCGAGCGTACGGACTTCCGGCATGTTGTCGTTGAATCGGGCGGCAATTGATGCCACTGGCATCAAGCTACGCGTATACTACTCCAAACGCTAATTTTTACCAGTCGGTAGCGGGGGTTGGCAAGTCGGCATTTCGAGCCGGGCTACTGACTGCCCGCTATCCGCTTCATTAACCTTTAACCCCATCCTGCCATGTGCGGCATTGTTGCTTATCTGGGCCATCGTGAGGCCTGTCCCATTATTCTCAAAGGTTTGCACCGGCTCGAATACCGGGGCTACGACTCCGCCGGGGTCGCCCTGCTCAACGGGGAGCTGAACGTCTATAAAAAGAAAGGCAAGGTTAGTGAGCTCGAAGCTTTTATTGCGACGAAGGACACGCACGCCCACGTGGGCATGGGCCACACCCGCTGGGCCACCCACGGCGAGCCCAACGACGAAAATGCCCACCCCCATTTCTCCACCTCGGAGCGGATTGCCATTATTCACAACGGCATTATTGAAAACTACGCGGCGCTGAAAACCCACTTGCAGCAGCAAGGGCACACGTTTCACTCCGACACCGATACCGAAGTTTTCGTCAATTTGATTGAGGAGGTTCAGAAGCAGAACGACTGCACGCTGGAAGAGGCCGTGCGCCTGGCCCTGCACGAAGTGGTAGGAGCCTACGCCATTGTGGTGATGAGCAAGGATGCTCCTAACCAGCTCATTGCGGCCCGTAAAGGCTCGCCGATGGTGATTGGCATTGGTGAAGGCGAGTTCTTCATTGCCTCCGATGCCACGCCCATCATCGAGTATACCAACGAGGTGGTGTATGTGAACGACTACGAAATTGTGGTGATTCGCGACGGGCAGCTGGAAATTCGCAGCAAAGAAGACGTGACCCAGACACCTTACATCCAGCACCTGGAAATGGAGCTGGAAAGCATTGAGAAGGGCGGCTATCCGCACTTCATGCTGAAGGAGATTTTTGAGCAGCCGCGCTCCATTATGGATTCGATGCGCGGCCGCCTGGAGCTGGAAGCCAGCCACCTGAACATGGGTGGTTTCCGGGCCTATGAGCAGAAGTTTGTGAATGCCCAGCGTATCATCATCGTGGCCTGCGGCACGAGCTGGCACGCCGGCCTGGTGGCCGAGTACCTGATTGAGGACCTGGCCCGCATTCCGGTGGAAGTGGAATATGCTTCGGAATTCCGCTACCGCAACCCCATCATTACGGAGCGCGACATTGTGATTGCCATTTCGCAAAGTGGCGAAACGGCCGACACGCTGGCCGCCATCGAGCTGGCTAAGAGCAAGGGTGCCACCATTTTCGGCATTTGCAACGTGGTGGGCAGCAGCATTGCCCGCGCCACCGATGCCGGGGCCTACACCCACGCCGGCCCCGAAATCGGGGTGGCTTCGACCAAAGCCTTCACCGCCCAGGTAACGGTGCTCACCTTGCTGGCCATGATTATGGGCCAGAAGCGTGGCACCATCACCGACACCAAGCTGCGCGAGCTGATGGTGGAGCTGGACACGATTCCGGCCAAGGTGGAGAAAGCCCTGCTGATGGACGCGGAAATCAAGCTCATCGCCGAGGAGTTCAAGGATGCCACCAACTTCCTGTACCTGGGCCGGGGCTACAACTTCCCCGTGGCCCTGGAAGGCGCACTCAAGCTCAAGGAAATCAGCTACATTCATGCCGAGGGCTACCCTGCCGCCGAGATGAAGCACGGCCCCATTGCCCTCATCGACGAGAACATGCCGATAGTGGTGATTGCCACCCGCGACAGCTCGTACGAGAAGGTAGTGAGCAATATTCAGGAGGTGAAAGCCCGCAAAGGCCGCATCATCGCCATCGTGAGCGAAGGCGACACCGTGATTCCGGCCATGGCCGAATTCGTGATTGAGGTACCTCACACCAGCGAGCCGCTTACCCCGCTGGTATCGGTGGTGCCGCTCCAGCTGCTGAGCTACCACATTGCCGTGCTGCGCGGCTGCAACGTAGACCAGCCCCGCAACCTAGCCAAGTCGGTGACGGTTGAATAGGCCACGGATTAGCACGAATTTCAGCGAATTTCACGGATTTTGTGGACGTTAGAGAAATGGACAAAGGCTTGCCAAATGGCAAGCCTTTGTCGTTTATATAGCAAACAGAAATTGTTCACAAAATCCGTGAAATTCGCTGAAATTCGTGCTAATCCGTGGTCTGGAACGGCTCGCCGCGCAGCGCCTGGCGCTTGAGCAGCGGGCAGACTTTGTAGCGCTCGTCGTGGGTGTCGTGCCACATGGCCTCCAGCACGGCGTAGACGCGCTCGATGCCGATGGCATTGGCCCAGGCGAATGGGCCGTGAGGGTAGTTGGTGCCCAGCTTCATGCCGAGGTCGACATCGGCCATGGTGGCGGTGCCTTCCTGCACGGTGAAGCAGGCTTCGTTGATAATCTGGCAGATGACGCGGGGCGTAACCAGGCCCACGCGGTCGGCGACTACGCGGTAGTCGGTGCCGAGGGCGGCGCAGGTTGCCGCCAACTGCTCGCGGTCGGCTTCGTGGTAGAGGCTGACTTCGAGCAAAGGGCGGTTGAGGAGCGTGGGCAGGCCGCAGAAGCCGAAACGTAGTCCGGCAGGAAGACCTGCCTCATAAGACATCATCTCTGTTAGAGACAAATGGATGACTTCCTCAAAAATCGGAAGCCTATCATTCTCAAAAAAACCAGCAGTTTGGCTAATGAGCGAATGGAAGCAGAATACAACGTCAGCCACTGAAGCCGCGCTTTGAATCTGCTGGTCAACTTCCTTCTGGCTTTCTTCGAGCGCGAGGTCAGGATTCAAAAAAGTGTACTCGTGCGCCGGCCCAAACTTCGCGCGGAACTCGGCTTCTACGTGGTTGCCGTCAATGACCAGAATGTGCATGGTTTCGGTAGTTACTTTGGGGCCAAAGATACCCTAACATTTTCCGCTCATGGCCCACCAGATTATCCTTACCGACCAGGCTCCCGCTCCCATTGGCCCCTACTCGCAAGCCGTGAAGGCGGGCAACACCGTGTACGTTTCGGGGCAGATACCACTGGACGCGGGCGGGCAGTTGGTGCCCGGCGACGTGGCCGCGCAAACCCATCAGGTGCTGAAGAACCTGACCGCCGTGCTGGCGGCGGCGGGGATGCAATTAACCGACGTGGTGAAGTGCAGCATCTTCGTGAAAGACCTGGGTAACTTCGCCCTCATCAACCAGGTGTACGGCTCGTACTTTGACGATGCCACGGCCCCGGCCCGCGAAACGGTAGAGGTGGCCCGCCTGCCGCGCGATGTGAAGGTAGAAATCTCCTGTATTGCCGTGGGAGCATAATACCGGGAAGACCCAGGCGTTGGATGACGCACCTTCTTCTTCCCTACTTCCCGCATCACATGAAAGAACTTGGACTCGGCCTGCTCATTATTGGGCTCATCTCGCTGGCGCTGCCGCTCATCAACCCCAACGTCCACTACGTTTTCCTGGGCTGGATAACCAAGTGGGGGCCGCAGGTGGCCTGGGGCATTCGCGGGGGGATTACCCTGCTGGGGCTGGCGCTCTGGCTGGGCTTCCGGAACCGCGACTGATTTCATTTAACAATTATCAATTAACATTTATCAGCCCTTCAGTGGCCCCAAAAGCAGTTGGATGACTGTTAAATGTTAATTGATAATTGTTAAATGCCCCCGACCTTTGCGGCGCGTTCCGAATACCGGGGCGTGCTTTTCATTTGTTATGACTGAAAGAGAAGTTCGGGTGCGTTTCGCCCCGTCACCCACCGGGCCGCTGCACATTGGCGGCGTGCGTACTGCCCTCTACAACTACCTGCTGGCCCGCAAACTGGGCGGCAAGATGCTCCTCCGCATCGAGGACACCGACCAAAACCGCTTCGTGCCGGGTGCCGAGCAGTACATTCTGGAAGCGCTGGCCTGGTGCGGCATCGTGATTGACGAAGGCCAGGGCGTGGGCGGCCCCCACGGCCCCTACAAGCAGAGCGAGCGCAAGCCCATGTACAAGCAGTACGCCGACCAGCTTATCGCCAGCGGCCACGCCTACTACGCCTTCGATACGCCCGAGGAGCTGGATGCCATGCGCGCCCGCCTGCAAGCCGCCAAGGTGCCCAACCCGCAGTACAACTCCATCACCCGCGCCCAGATGCGCAACTCCCTCACCCTGCCCGAAGACGAGGTGCAGGCCCTGCTCGCCGGCGGGGCCCAGTACGTGATTCGCCTGAAAGTGCCCCGCAAGGAGGAAGTGCGCTTTCAGGATTTGATTCGCGGCTGGGTGGTGGTGCATTCGAGCGCCATCGATGACAAGGTGCTGATGAAGTCGGACGGGATGCCGACCTACCACCTGGCCAACATCGTGGACGACCATCTGATGGAAATCTCCCACGTAATTCGGGGCGAGGAATGGCTGCCCTCGGCCCCGCTGCACGTGCTGCTGTACCGCTATTTGGGCTGGGAAGCGACCATGCCGCTGTTTGCCCACCTGCCGCTGCTGCTGAAACCCGACGGCACCGGCAAGCTGAGCAAGCGCGACGGCGACCGCCTGGGCTTCCCGGTGTTCCCCCTCGAATGGCACGGCACCGATGCCGAAACCGGCGAAGCCACCGTGAGCGCCGGCTACCGCGAAAGCGGCTACCTGCCCGAAGCCCTCATCAACTTCCTGGCCTTCCTGGGCTGGAACCCGGGCTCGCAGCAGGAGATTTTCTCGATGGAGGAGCTGATTGCCGCCTTCTCGATTGAGCGCGTGAGCAAGTCGCCGGCCAAGTTCGACCAGAACAAGGTGAAGTGGTTCAACGAGCACTACCTGCGGGCGAAGTCCAACGCCGAGCTGGCCCCCTACCTGCTGGATGCTCTGCACGAGCACGCCATTGTGTGCAGCCAGAAAAAGGCCGAGCAGATTGTGGGCGTGATGAAGGAGCGGGTGTCGTTCCCCAACGACTTCTGGCAGGAGGCCAAATACTTCTTCCAGGCTCCGACGGAGTACGATGCCACGGTCATCAGCAAGAAGTGGAACCCGGAAGTAGCGGCGGCCCTCACGGCTTATGCCGAGGCCCTGCCCGGCGCGGCCGAGGTGTCGTCCGAAGGCCTGAAAACCTTGTTCAACGACACGATGGCGGCCCAGGGCCTCAAACCGGGGCAGGTACTGCAGGCGCTGCGCGTGGCGGTGACGGGGGCGGCGGCGGGCCCGGATTTGTTTGAGACGATTGTGATTCTGAGCGTGCCGGAAGTGGCGGAGCGGCTGCGGGCGGCGGTAGCGGCGCTGGCGTAACCTCCCTCCCCGGCCCCCTCTCCTTGGAGAAGGGGCGAGCCTGACGAATCGCAAGGGCATGCAGCAACGCGACCCTTCGCGTCTCATCGTTGAACGATGGCCGAACGGCCCGCGCCACTGTGGCTCCCCCCACTCCCCAAGGAGAGGGAGGCCGGGGGAGTTTAGTTGATGCGTGGAAGGCATAAGCCCGCCGCACAGCACCAGCGCCGCCGAAGCCGCCGCCGATGCCCTGATGGCAGGCTTGTACGGCCTCTCCCCGGCCGAGACGGCCGTAGTGGATGGCCCGGCAGTGGCCGCGCTATAGAGCGGTTTCCGAGGCAGGGTACCTGCTCCGGTCCGATGGCGGAGCCGGCCGACCGGTTGCCACGGGAACGGAATCGTTGCGATGCCTCGTGCGGGAGGCGCACCCCGCAACCGGTCGGCCGGCTCCGCCGTCGGACCGGACCTTGAGGATGAAACCGCACTAGCGGCACCGAATGGCGGCGGGCGGCTGCCCCCGGCAATGGCTCGCCGCCACTACCTGCCGATAGGCCACCCCGCTGGGGCTGAACGCGGCAGGCTACTACTTTTCTTGCCCATTCCCCGTTTCCTCCTTCCTTATGCGGCACCTTTTCTCAACTATCCGGCGGGCTATCCGCAGCGGCCTGGGGGGGCTTGGCACTGGGAGCCGGCCCGGCCGGGGCGCTGCTGCTGCTGGCCGCCGCCGGGCCGGCGCTGGCCCAGGCCCCCGCCATTATGGGACTGAGCCCGGCGGCCAATGCGCGGGCAACGGCCGGAGCGGGGCCGCTGGTGGTGTCGTCTAGTCAGGCGCTCACGGCCGGGTCGGGGGCCGCCCTCAAGGTGTTCGGCAGCCAGCGCGGCGGCTTGCGCACGGGCAGCACGCCCGCCGTGGTGGTGGGCAACACGCTCCGCTTCGTGCCCTCGCCGTTTCCGTTTGGGCCGGGCGAAACCGTGCAGTACACCGTGACGGCGGCCGCCACCGGCAGCGGCCCGCTGGCGCAGCCCTGGGTGGCGCAGCCCTGGGTGGCGCAGCTCACGGGGGCCGTGGGGGGCACGGGCCGCGGCACCTTCGTACCCGGCTCCGACCCGCCCGCGGGGCCCTTCCCCAACACCCTGGCCCTGGCCGACGTGGACGGCAACGGCACCCTCGACCTGCTCACAACCAACTACGGGGCCGGCACCGTGAGCGTGCGCCTGAACCACGGCCTGGGCACTTAGAGGCTATCCGAATAGGGAGAAATGAAGTAGTATTTTAGCGTTATGGCGACCACACAGGAATTTGCGCTTTCGGACACCTTATGGGAGCGGCTCTC
>JAYULN010000262.1:0-4935 GCA_043763525.1 Hymenobacter sp. | reverse complement strand
GTTCGTATTCCCGTGCCGTTCGGGCGGCTTTACTGGCGCGAGGACGCGAACTGCAGAGTTCGCGCTACAACCTACCGCGTAACAGCAGTTAGAAATAAAGAAGCAACCTGGCAAAACGGACGCTATTCCTCCTCCCGATGCACCGTGTCGGGGCTGAAGGCCGGCACGCACACCGACCAGTACTCGCACTCCGCATCATAGGGGTTGGAGTAGCGCACCCGCGCCCCGCCCTTAATCAGCAAGGCCTGCCCGGCCTGCAATTCCACCACGTCGCCGTCGATTTCAAACCGCTTGCGCCCACGCACCACGATGGTAATTTCGTCGAAAGTCGGGGTCTGGAACGGCTCGCTCCAGTGCGGCGGGGCCACCATGTGGGCCAGGCTGTAGGCCGAAGTGCCGGTGCTGGCCCCGCCCACATGCTCTTCAATGAGCTTGCCATCGGTGGTAGGCACAACAAAAGGGGCGGGGTTGAGGACGTAGCGTTTCATTGAAAATAGTTGGTGAAAGGTGGCAGCGGCCCGAAATGCAGTTTGGGAACCGAGGGTGAATCGGTCGGCAATTTACAGTTGCTGGCTGCTCCCCAATCGCCGGGCGCGGGCCCGGTGGCCGGGCGTTGGCTAAATTCCAGCGCTGCCCCCACTTTTCGGAGCTATTTTCGCCCAATGCACAACCGGGAAAAATTTCTGCGCCTGCTGCGTGGGGCGGCTGCCCGCCTGCCCACGCCCTGGCTCGTGCGCCTGAGTGGGCAGCGCCTGCTGGTGCCCGTGTACCACCTGGTGGCCGATGCGCCGGTGCCGCATGTACGGCACTTGTACCCGGTGAAAACCGTTGGGGCGTTTCGGCAGGACCTGGCATTTCTGCTCAAGCACTTTCAGCCCATTGATTTGCCGGAGTTGCAGCGCCTCGTGCAGAGCGGCCAGCCGCCGGCGCGCAATGCCGTGCTGCTCACCTTCGACGACGGCCTGCGCGAGTTTCACGATGTCATCGCGCCCGTGCTGCAAGCGCAGGGCGTGCCAGCGGTGTGCTTTCTCAATAGCGACTTCATCGACAATAAAGGCCTGTTTTATCGCTACCAGGCCAGCTTGCTCATCGAGGCACTCACCACCGACCCGCGCCTGGCACGGGCCCCGGCCGTGCGGGCCTGGCAGGCGGCCCACGCCGCGCCGGGCCAAAGCCTGCGGGCAGCCATATTGGGCGTTTCTTACCGGCATCGGGCAGTACTTGCGGAGCTGGCCGCCGGGCTGGAAGTAGATTTTGCGGCCTACCTGCGCACGCGGCAACCCTACCTGACCACACCGCAGATTCGGGCGCTGCACGCCGGGGGCTTTCATTTTGGGGGCCATAGCTGCGACCACCCCGAGTACCAGTTTATTGCCCTGCCCGAGCAGTTGCGGCAAACGCGCGAAAGCGTGGCCGCCGTAGCCGCCACCTTCGGGTTGGCCTACCAGGCCTTCGCCTTTCCCTTCACCGACTACGGCGTGTCGGCCGATTTTTTTCAGCAGTTGTACCAGCCGGGCAGTTCGCTCGATGTGTCTTTCGGCTGCGCCGGCCTCAAGCACGAGCAATGGCCGCGCCACGTGCAGCGGGTGCCGCTGGAAACCCAGGGCCGTGGGGCCCGGGAAATCGTGAATACCGAATACCTGTACTTTTTGCTGAAAGCCCTACTTGGCAAAAATGCCATTCATCGTCCGTTCCTGGTTCCCACCGAATGATTCGTATCACCTTACTGAACCAGGCGGCGCTGAGGGCCTACCTCGGTTCGGCGGAGTTTGCCAATAGCCCGGTGGTGCCCATCGTGCCGTTGCGGGCGCACTCGCACCTCTGCAACCCGCGCTTGCACCCCGCCGACGTGCTGCTGCTACTGGCCCACGCCGCCGATGGCCAGCTGGTGGGCTACCTGGGCGTGCTGCCCGACACGGCCTTTTTAGCCAGCGGCGAGGCCCGGCACTGCGGCTGGCTGAGCTGCTTGTGGGTGAGTCCTGCCCACCGGGGGCAACGCATTGCCCAGCAGCTGCTCGAACAAGCGTTTGCCGCCTGGAACCGCCAGATTTTCATCACCGAATACACCGGTCCCGCCGAGCAGCTGTACCGGAAAACCGGGTATTTCCGCGACCTGACCACCAAGGCCGGTATCCGCCTCTACCTGCGGGCCGATACGGCCACGCTGTTGCCGCCCAGGGGCCGGCTGTTTGCCCAAGCCCGGCCGTTGCTGCGCCTGCTCGACGGGGCCGCCAACGCCGTGCTGGGGCTGCGCCAGGCGTTGGGAAAAGCCCAACCTGTCGCGACCGGGGGCGAATACGTGGCGGCGCTGGATGCGGATGCGGAGGCTGAGCAGTTTATCCGGCGGCAGCAGGGCCGGCAGCTCGCCCGGCGCGGCGCGGCCGAGCTAAACTGGATTATTACCAATCCCTGGCTACGCTCGGCGGCCCAGCCCGATGCCGACGGGCAGCGCTACCATTTTTCTTCCGTGGCCAACCCTTTCGGCTTTTATGCGCTGAAGGTGCGCGATGCGCGGGGCGAGCTGGCCGCCTTTCTGGTGCTGGCGCGGCGCGGCAATGCCCTAAAAATGCCGTATTGCTACCACACGGGCAACGTGCGGCAGGTGGCCGAGGTCATTTTTGCCTGCTTGCGCCAGTGGCGCATTGCCACCTTCACCACCTTTCAGCCCGAGCTGGTACAGTTTCTGACTGCCCACGCCACGCCCGCGCTACTCAAGCGCCCCGTGCTTCGCAAGTATATGGTATCGAATGCGATTGAAGGATTGCCGAACGAGGTTGAGTTTCAGGACGGCGATGCCGATTGCAGCTTCACCTGAGGATAGTCGCTAGCTGCCCCTGACTTTCTCCAGCAGCCGAAATAAGCGCGACCCGTATTTCCAGACGAAGAAATACGGGGTCTGGACCGCGCCAAACTGCACCCGGATGCGCTCGATGGCCGGCAACATGCTGCCCTCAAAGTCGAAGCAGTCGCGCCCCAGCACTTCGCTGGCGTAGCGAATGGCCTCCCAGATGAGCAGGATGCCCGCGCCGCTTTCGCGCAGGGCCGGGTCATCGCCCGAGAGGTGGTAGTAGGCCGTCTGTTGGTCCCAAATCAGGTACGCGGCCGAATGAATGCGGCCCTGCGCGTCTACGGCGAAGAAAAACTGCCGCGCCTGGTGCGCCGCCAGCGCCGCGTCGTGCCGCCGAAACTGTTCCCAGGTGATGGGAAAGGGCAGGCCTTGCCGGTCGAAGCTCATTTTGTTGAGCCGGAAAAATTGTTCTGGCCCCAGGTCGTGTACCACACGCACTTGCTGCGCCGCCTTCTGGATGTTGCGCCGGATATTGCGGTTCAGGCCCGCCTCCAGGCTTGCCAATTGCCGGAGCCCGTGCAGCTGGTAGGTGTAGTTCGTGGTTTGCCGGAAACCCTGCCAGTAGAACGGCAGCCAGTTGGTGGCCGTGGGGTAAAAATTCTGCTTAAAAGCCGCGAAAACCGGCAGCTGCCCGATTAATTCCGTCAGTAGCCCGTGCTCCTTTTTAAGCACGCCCCGAAACTCGGGCAACACATACGGCCCCAGCCACTTCACAAACGGCGGCATCGTGGCGTAGCGGAAGGGCCCTTTTTGTTTGTAGAAATAGGGCAGAGCGGCCACCACGCGGCCGGCCTCGCGGGCCAGTACCACATCCCAGGCCCCGCCTTCGGCACAGGCATCGAGGTACCACGGCTGGGCAAACACCGGCACATCGGGCACGGTGTGGCAAAAGTCGCGGTAGAGGGCTTTGGCGGGCATCGGGACAGGCAAATTATTTGGGGGCGGCTGCCGGGCACGGGCCGCTGGTGTAGGTGCGCACGCCGGCGTTGCGGGCCGCACAGGGATTGGAGTTGGAGTACATCTTGCCGTCGCAGCCGCACACGGGGTCGTGTTCCATGGTGCAAATGCCCTGGGAATTGATTTTGCTGGAGTCGGTGCAAGCCGATGCGCCCGTGGGCGCGGCCGCATGCCGGCAAGCCGGGGCCAGCAGCAGCACGGCGTATACTAACCAATACACGTTCTCATGGGGCCGAGTGCGAATGGGGCGAAGCTACGCCCGACGATTCAGATTAATGTACCCCCACGCACTAAAACGCAGCCCGACTCTGTCAGGAAAATTTGCCGCCGAACTCAACCCCTGGCGTTGCCCTTCGTATAGTCAGCCAGAATAGCACGGTGCCGAAACAAAAACGCAGGTTTTCAATTCATCCCCCGCTTCCCTTAGCAACATATTTCTCCCTACTTCACCCTTCATTACCCATACCATGTCGTACCACGAAGAAGACAACAACGCAGGTAAAGTACTTTTAGCCGCCCTGGCCGGTGCCGGCGCTGGCATCATTGCCGGTATGCTGTTGGCCCCCGATAAAGGCTCGGCTACCCGCGAAAACTGGAAAGGCGTAGCCACTAAGTACAGCGGCCAGCTTGGCGAGCAGGCCACGAAGCTGGGCTCCGACCTCGAAGCTAAATTCAAAGAATATTCTGGCAAGCTCGAAGACATGGGCATCACCGGTGCCGGTGCCAGCCTGAAGCTGAAAGGCAGCTGGGACGAAATCAAAGGCAAGCTGAAGCAGCAGTACGCGCAGCTTACCGACGAGGACCTGACCTATGCCGAAGGCAAAGGCGACGAGCTGGTTGGCAAACTGCAGGACAAGCTCGGCAAGGGCAAAGCCGAAGTAACCAAAATGCTGAACGACATGTAATTCGACGATTTGTCGAACTACCGGGAAGCCCCGTGCCGCAAGGCGCGGGGCTTCTTTTTTGGACACCGCCCAACGCGGAGTCAGCTTTTGCCGTCAATTCTGTTTTTCGGCTAACAACTGCCGGGTTTTTCCGTTGAATAGCGAAATAGCTGAATCCTCATTCTCCCTTCGCACCATGAAAGACGACTCCAAAGGCAAAGTAATTTTCTCGCTCATCGCCGGGGC
>JAYULN010000261.1:0-12229 GCA_043763525.1 Hymenobacter sp. | reverse complement strand
GCCCGCGCCATCGGCCGCACCATCTACCAGGCCGCCTGCTTACCGTGGGCCGAATGGCTGCGTCAACAATTAAAAGATTCATCCATTCCTGTTTTACTGCCTAAGAGTGCGTAAGTCCTACTAAAATTCAATCCCCAATCCCGCATGAAAATCTTTCCCCTCCTCGTTCTCCTCACCCTCACCGCGCAGGCCCAGCAAAAGCCCACCGACCCCAAAATGAAGCCCTACATCGACGACCTGATGGCGAAGATGACGCAGGAGGAAAAAATCGGCCAGCTGAACCTCGTGTCCGTGGGTTTCGACGTGACCGGGCCAGTGGTGAGCAAAGACGTGGATGCCAACATTCGCAAGGGCAACGTGGGCGGCGTGTTCAACACCTACACGCCCATTGCCGTACGCAAGCTCCAGGAAATGGCCCTAAAAGAGTCGCGGCTGCATATTCCGCTCATGTTTGGGTACGATGTCATTCACGGGCACCGCACCATTTTTCCGGTGCCGCTTGGGCTGGCGGCCAGCTGGGATTTGAAAGCCATTGAGCAAAGCGCCCGCATCGCCGCCGAAGAAAGCACCGCCGACGGTCTCGATTGGGTGTTCTCGCCCATGGTCGACATTTCCCGCGATGCCCGCTGGGGCCGCATCATGGAGGGCGCGGGCGAAGACCCCTACCTCGGTTCGCGCATTGCCGAAGCCATGGTACGCGGCTACCAGGGCCCGACTAACGACCTCACCAATCCTAATTCCGTGATGGCCTGCCTCAAGCACTTTGCCCTGTACGGAGCCGCTGAGGCCGGCCGCGAATACAACACGGTGGACATGAGCCGCCAGCGCATGTACAACGAATACCTGCCCCCCTACAAGGCCGCGATAGATGCGGGCGTGGGCTCGGTGATGTCCTCGTTCAACGACATCAACGGCACGCCCGCCACCGCCAACAAATGGCTGATGACCGACCTGCTGCGCCGCCAGTGGGGTTTTAAAGGCTTCGTGGTAACGGACTACACCGCCATCAACGAGCTGATGGAGCACGGCATGGGCACCGAAGCGCAGGTATCGGCCCTGGCCCTGAACGCGGGCATCGACCAAGACATGGTGGGCGAGGTTTTTCTGAAGCACGCGGCCGAAAACCTGAAGTCCGGTGCCGTAGCTGCGGCCCAGCTCGATGCCGCCTGTCGCCGCATTCTGGAGGCCAAGTACAAGCTGGGCCTCTTCCAGGACCCCTACCGCAACGTGAGCGCCGAGCGGGCCACCAGTACGCTGATGAAGCCGGAATTCATTACCGCCGCCCGCGACATTGCCCGCCGCAGCCTGGTACTGCTGAAGAACGAGCATAATGCCCTGCCGCTTAAAAAAACCGGCAGCATCGCCCTCATCGGCCCCCTGGCCAACCGCCAGCGCGACGTGATTGGCAGCTGGAGCGGGGCCGGCGACTGGAAACAGGCCGTGTCGGTTGAGCAGGGCCTGCGGACCGCCGCGCCCGACCTGAAAATTACCTACGCCAAGGGGGCCAACATGGCCGACGACCAGCAGATGCTCGACCGCCTGCAGGCCCACGGCGGCGACCTGGAGCTGGACAAACGGACTGCGGAGGAAATGATACGCGAAGCCGTGCAAACGGCCCAGGCCGCCGACGTGGTGGTGGCCGTGGTGGGCGAGAGCCAGGGCATGACCGGCGAGGCCGCCGCCCGCGCCGACATCAGCCTGCCGGGCCAGCAGCTGGCCCTCCTCAAAGCCCTGAAAGCCACCGGCAAACCCCTGGTGCTCGTGCTGATGAACGGCCGCCCCCTGGCCCTGCCCTGGGAAAACCAGAACGCCAGTGCCATCCTCGAAACGTGGTTTGCGGGCACCCAGGCCGGCCATGCCATTGCCGACGTGCTATTTGGCGACTACAACCCGAGCGGTAAAATCACGGCCACCTTTCCCGTGGCCGTGGGCCAGGAGCCCATTTACTACAACCACAAAAACACCGGCCGCCCCTACGCCGGGGTTAAGCTCGACAAGTACAAGTCGCGCTACCTCGACGTGCCCAACGAGCCGCTCTACCCCTTCGGCTTCGGCCTGAGCTACACCACCTTCACCTACGGCAAGCCCACACTCAGCAAAGCCACCATCGGCCCCGCCGAAACCCTGATTGTGAGCGTAACCGTGCAGAACACCGGTGCCACCGACGGCGAAGAAGTGGCCCAACTCTATATCCGCGACATGGTGGGCTCCATTTCGCGCCCCGTGCAGGAATTGAAAGGCTTCCAGAAAATCATGCTGAAAAAGGGCGAGAGCAAAACCCTCACCTTCCGCCTCGCGCCCGACGACCTCAAATTCTACAACAACGACCTGAAATTCGTGGCCGAGCCCGGCGATTTCCAGGTGATGGTGGGCGGCAACTCGCGCGACGTGCAAATGGTGCCGTTTAAGCTGGCAGCGCAGTAGGGTTTATTTGAAATGTAGCGCTTCAATGAACGTCATGCAGAGCGTAGCGAAGCATGACCGTTCTTTTTTGGCCCTATTCGGATAGGCTCTAAGGCTGAATTTAAACTCAACCCGCGGGCTCTGCTGGTCGTTGGCCGGGCTCAGGCAGTTCGACACCAGCTCGGTGGCCGACAGGCCGCGGGCCTCGTACTGGCCCTGCACCACGCGGTCGGGGTATAACGTGTAAGCGTCGGAGTGCCAGACAGGAGTTTCCACGGCGGAAGCAGCTGGGGCGGTGGTGGCAGTGGGCTTGGTAGTTTGGCAGGCGGCGAGCAGGCCAAGGGTGAGCAGGAAGGCGGTGGCGCGGGGGAGGTCATTGAGGAGGAAAATGGCTGGAAGGCGCAAATTGCGGCGTTTGAGAGCGGGCCGGGCCGGTGTGCTTCCTACCCCAACGACTTCGTAAAGCCCACCTTAATCTTCAGCTGAAAATCGGCAATCACCTTAAAAATCTCCTTCAGCGTCACCTGCTCCACTTTGGTCAAAGTTTTGGGGTCTAAATAATTATCCGGCTCCCCTTTGTCTTTGATAATCTGCACGGCTTGCTTTTTCAGGCGCACGCCCATCAGGTAGTAGTAGGCTTGCAGCAGCTCGTGCGCCTCGCGCTCCGTGAACACGCCCCCGGCCTGGAGGGCCTCCAGCCGCGCGCCGGTGTTGGTGGCAAAAATGCGGTGCTTGAGGGCATACATCCGCACCAAATCGACGATGGGCGACATGGTTTTCTTCAGGTTGAACACCTGCTGGTCGCCGTGGGCGAAGGTGCGGATGTTGCGAAAAAACGTGAGCGGCGGCTCGTATTGCAGCGCGTTCACGGCCATGTAGTGGAAGAAGCGCTCCATGGGCTGTTGCAGCTCCAGGACCAGAAACTCCTGCAATTCCTGCATGATGGCGGGGTCGCCGTAGAGGTAGCGGCAATCGAAGGAAGCGGCGAACTGCATGCCGGTTTCGGGGTTCGATTCGGTCATCCACTGCACGTAGTTGCGCTTCCAGTGCGAGAGCGAATGCGTCCAGCGGGGGTTTTTGGCCATGAAGCCGCCCTCACAGTAGCTGAAGCCAATTTCGTGGAGGTGGCCGCTCACCATTTCGGCAAATTTCAGGAAGTAGGCCCGCACGATTTCGCGCTGCTCGTTGGCCTTGTCTTCGTAGATAATGGCGTTGTCCTGGTCGGTGAGCAGGGTTTGCTCCTGGCGGCCCTCGCTGCCCAGCACCATGTACACGAACCGGGCCGGCGGGGGCCCCAGCTCGGCAATCGCCCCCTCAATCACCTTCAGGGCAATGGTATCGGACACGGTGGTGATGACCTGGTTCACGATTTCGGGCTTCACGCCCCGGTTCAGCAGCTGGTACACCATTTCGGGCACTTGCTCCCAGCGGCGCTTCAGCTCGGGCACGGCCCGGGCCTGCTTCACCGACTGAATGAAGATGAACGGCGACTGCGCCTGGTCGTCGGTCAGCAGCTTGTCGCGGCTGAGCGAACCCACGTATTCGCCGTCGCGCTCGACCAGCAGGTAGCGTGTTTTGGTCCGAAACATCAGCAGAATGGCCTCGTACACGAAGGCTTTGGTGCTGATGCTCACCACCGGCGCATCCATCACGGTGGCCACCGGCAGGCGGGCATCGGCCAGGCCAGACACCACTTTGTCGCGCAGGGTAATGTCGGTAACGAAGCCGACGACTGGCCCATTTTCTCCCTCTCTGATGAAGTAGCAGCTGGTGCGGGCGGCGGCCATGCGCCGGGCCACTTCGTGGATGGGCGTGTGGGCCGGGCAACTCACCACGGCACGCAGCTCGAGGGTTTCGAGGCGGCGCGAAAACAGCTGGTCCGAAGCCAGGTAGCTTTCGCCGGCGCTGCTGGCGGGCCGCACAAAATGGGCGTATTCCTCGTTCAGCATCCGCTGCCCGTAGCGTGCCGTGAAGAAGTGAAAGAACTCCGCATAGGCCTGGCACAGCGAGCGAAACTCGCGCCGGTGAAGGAAATACACGCGGGTATTTTTCCGGGCCAGCACCGTGCGGAGCGACCTTTTCTTGTTCATCAGTACCGAGATGCCGCCATAGCAGTCGCCCCGGCGGCTGTGCTCAATCACGCGCCGGTTCTGCTGACTGTCGTAGAAAAACGTCTCGTACTCCCCGTCCACGATGATGTCGACCCCGCGCATTTTCGACACGTCCTGGTTGTAAATAATGGCCTCGCGGGGGTGGCGCACCTCCTCCAGGCCCTCGGCCACCTCGGCCAGCACATCTTGCGGCAGCCGGTCGAAAGGCGCTACGGTGCGGAGAAAGTCGATTTTTTCGGACATGGAACGGGAGGCAGGGAAAGAATGGGGACATTCCCCGGTCCGACCGCCCCAGGCGGTCTGACCGGTTGTCGTTGGTATGTCGTGGTACTTACTTCAACCACTAAGCGGGGTTGTCGTTGTTCGGGTATCGTTCTCACTTCAACCGGTCAGACCGCCTAGGGCGGTCTGACCGGGGCCACATCGGTCTGCGCAATCAACAGAAACGCCAGCAGCACCAGCGCCAGGGCGGCCAGCAGCAGCCACGGCACCGCGCCCACCCCGCAGCCGTCGTGGGGGGGCTCAGCACCGGCTAAAGCGGGCAAACCCACCGGCTCCTGCGCGGCAATGGTTTCATCGGTAATCGTGCCCTGGCGGCGCAGCTCGAAAAAGCAGCGGGCCGTGGCGCGGGCATCCACCAGCGCGTCGTGCTCGCGGGCCAATGGCTCCCAAAACAGCCGCTGGTAGAGGTCGCCCAGCCGCAGGAAGCCCTGGGCCGGGTGGCGCACAAAGGCCCCCGTGGCGCGCATGGTGCAAAACCTGAGCAGCTCGGGCAACAGGTTGGGCAGCCCGGCGCGGTGAAACCCCACCCCCACCATGTGAAAATCGAGCTGCATGAAATGGGCCACCACCAGCGGCTGGTAGTGCCGCAGGTCGCGGTGCAGGCGCTGCATCACGGCGTGGCGGGGCTGGCCGTGCTGGCGCAAAAAGTCCAGCGTGAGGCCGTGGATATTGCCCGACGCGGGGTCGAGGTCGTAGTCGCTGGGTTGGATGTAATGGTTTTCCGCCTTGATTTCCTGGCCAGCGGGCGTGCATACCACCCAGGCCAGCTGCGCGATGTGCGGCCAGTTATTCCGGCTGGAATACGGCTGGCTCCAATCGCGCGGAATGCCCGAGGTTTCGGTATCAACGAACAGCAGGTAGTCTTTCAATGAGCAATATTTTCAATGAGCAGTTAACCGTGCATTGCCCCCCTTTACCGACGACTCGCGCACCACCAATTCGGGCTGGAGCACGATGGTGCGGGCCGCCAGCGGGCGGCCACGCTCCTGCACCATTTCGAGCAGCAGGCGCATGGCCAGCTGCCCCATTTCCTCGCGGCACTGGTCTACGGAAGTGAGTTGGGGCTCGGTGAAGGAGGTGAAGTTCTCATTGCTGAAACCGGCCAGCGCCACATCGTGCGGCACGCGCAGGCCCGCATGCTTGAGCACCCGCATGGCCCCGACAATGGAAAAGTCGCTGGCCGCAAACACGGCATCGGGCGGTTCGGACAGGGCCAGCAGCTGCCGCATGCCGGCGGCTCCGTCGGCCAGCATCATCTCGCTGAAAATCACCAGCTCCTCCTCCACCGCCATGCCGGCCTCGCGTAGCGCCTGTTGGTAGCCGCCGTAGCGGTTTTTGTAAATATTGAGGTGCTGCGGCCCGCCGAAGTGGGCAATGCGCCGGCAGCCCTGCGCCAGCAAGTGCCGCACCGACTGGTACCCGCCCTGGAAGTCGTCGAGCACCACCGCACTCACATCGTTGCCGGCCAGAATGCGGTCGAAAAACACCAGTGGCACGCCGCGCTTGCGCACCTTCTCGAAGTGCTTGAAATCGTGCGTGGTGCGGGCCAGCGACACCAGAATGCCGTCGACCCGCGCGTTAATCAGCGTGTCGATATTTTTGAGTTCGTGCTTGTAGTCTTCATTCGACTGGCACAGCATCACGTTGAAGCCCGACTGGCTGGCCACGGCCTCCATGCCCTTCAGCACCTGCGAAAAAAAGTAGTCGTCGATGTGGGGCACAATCACGCCCAGCGTGTTGCTGCGGCCCTTGCGCAGGGCCGCCGCCAGGTGGTTGGGCTGGTAGTTGAGCTCCTCGGCCAGCTGCCACACCCGCTGCCGCGTGGCCTCGCTGATGCGCGAATTGCCGCTCAGCGCCCGCGAAACGGTGGAAACCGCCATGTTCAGCGCCTTGGCAATGTCGGAGATGGAAGCGCGTTTTGGAGGCACGGAATGAGACAATACAGGAATCAAAAATAAGTTGGAAGCAATGCAGGCAATAGCGCGAAGCGGTGCTTCGCGTCCCCGCGCAGGTCGCAAGCGTTGTAACAACTTTAACGGCGCGGGGATGCGAAACACCGCTTCGCGCTACGGGACCTTCTTGTAATGCACCTCCGGCATCGCCCGCAGCCTTGCGACGCTGAATTCCGGTGTAATATCCCGCTGCGGCTCGCCCAGCAGCTCGTAGCCTACCATGAATTTGCGCACCGTGGCCGAGCGCAGCAGCGGCGGAAAGAAGTGCATGTGCAAGTGCCACTCGGGGTGCTGCTGGCCGTCGGTGGGGCGCTGGTGCAGGCCCGAGGAGTACGGAAAAGAGATGTTGAACAGGTTGTCGTAGCGGATGGTGAGGCGGCGCAGGGCATCGGCCAGCGCGTCGCGCTCGGAGGCTGTGAGCTGGGTAATATCCTGCACCGGGCGGCGGGCCACCACTAGCGTTTCAAACGGCCAAACGGCCCAGAAAGGCACCAGCACCACGAAATGCTCGTTTTCGAGCACCACCCGCTCCTGCTTTTCCAGCTCGATTTTCAGGTAATCGCTTAGCAGCGTGCGGCCGTGCTGCTGCCAGTGCGCCAGCTGCTGCGCGCCTTCCTTGGCGGGCTCGCCGGGCACGGTGCGCTGGGCCCAAATCTGGCCGTGCGGGTGCGGGTTCGAGCAGCCCATCATCGGGCCTTTATTCTCGAAAATCTGCACGTAGTTGATGTCGGGCCGCGCGCCGAGAGCTTGAAATTCCTCGGCCCACAAGTCCACCACTTGCCGAATGGCGGGCACCGTCATCTGGGGCAGGGTGAGGTCGTGGCGCGGCGAGAAGCAGATGACGCGGCAGATGCCCGACTCGGCTTCGGCCCGCAGCAAGCCACCTTCGTTGAGGCCGCCGGTGGGCACATCGGCCTGCAAGGCCCCGAAATCGTTGTTGAAAACGAAGGTCGATTCGTACTGCGGGTTCACCTCGCCGCCCACGCGGGAGTTGCCGGGGCAGAGGTAGCAAGCGGGGGCGTAGGCGGGGCGCTGGTCGGCCTCGGGGACCTCCTGCTGGCCCTGCCAGGGCCGCCTGGAGCGGTGCGGCGACACGAGGACCCACTCGCCGGCCAAGGCGTTGAAGCGGCGGTGCGGGTGTTCGGTGGGGTCGAAGGAAGACATATTTTCAGTTAACAGTTATCCATTAGCAGTGAGCAGTGAGCAGTGTTGGCGAGGCGAAACGAACATAACCAGCACATGGCGTGACCGGCAGTATCTTATCACAGCGGTTCCCAGGTCAGTGTCCGTGTCCCGGTCCGACGGCTCCGCCGTTCCGACCGGTTGACGGGTGCGCCGGCTGGGCCAGTCGTTCAGCCCCCGTTCTGGCAACAACCGGTCGGACGGCTCCGCCGTCGGACCGGGACACGGACACTGATGTGAAAGCTGCTCTAACTGTTCACTGGTAACTGTTCACTGCCAATCGCCCCCACCCCGCCCACAATCGTGGTCTGGTACGTTTCCAGCTTGCGGCCAAACTGCTGCTCGTAGGCCGCGCTCACGCTGGCAATAAATTCATCCACCTTATCCGGGGCCACCAGGTTGATGGTGCAGCCGCCAAATCCACCGCCCATCATGCGGGAGCCGAATACGCCGGGCTGGCCTTGGGCAGCCGCCACCAGCGCGTCGAGCTCCGTGCAGCTCACTTCGTAGTCATCGCGCAGGCCGGCGTGGCTGGCGTACATCTCCCGGCCGAAGGCGGCGAGGTCGCCGGCTTCGAGGTGGCGGCAGGCGGTTTCGACGCGGGTGTTTTCCTGCACCACGTAGGTGCTGCGGCGAAACACCACCGGGTCGAGCTCGGCGCGGTGAGCTTCGAGCTGGGCCAGGGTGGCATCGCGCAGGCTTTTTACCTCGGGATAATGCTGCTGGAGCACCGATACGCCCTGCTGGCACTCCTGGCGGCGGGTGTTGTAGGCTGAGCTGGCCAGGCTGTGCTTCACGCCCGAATTGCAGAGGACGATGCGACTAGCGGAGGTATCGAAGGGAAAATAGGCGTAGTCGAACGAGCGGCAATCGAGGCGCACTACCTGGCCGGGGCGGCCAAAAAGGCTGGCAAACTGGTCCATGATGCCGCACTGCACGCCGGCGTAGGTGTGCTCGGCTTTTTGGGCCAGGCGGGCCAGCTCCATTTTGTCGAACCCGCTGTTTAATAATTGGTTGAGAGCGAAAGCCAATCCGCACTCCACGGCAGCCGACGACGACATGCCCGCCCCCATCGGCATGGTGCCGCCAAACACGCAGTCGAACCCCGGCACCGCCACGCCGCGCTGCTGGAGCTGCGCCGCCACGCCCAGCAGGTAATTGGCCCAGTGGGTTTCGCTGGGGCTGATTTCGGCCGCGCTGGTCAGCGTCAGGGTTTCGCCCAGGTCGTGGGCCACCAGCCGGAGTTGTGCGCCGCCGTTCAGGCCCACGGCAAAAACAATTTCCTTATCGACGGCCGCTGGCAGCACGAAGCCGCCGTTGTAGTCGGTGTGCTCGCCAATCAGGTTCACGCGGCCGGGGGCGCGCACCAGCAGCGGCGCGTAGCCAAAGCGCTGCTGAAAATCGGAGTGAATGGCCTGAGCGAGTGAAGCGGACATGGGCGAATGGTGGAGATGAGGCGGACGGAAAACGGGCCAACCCGCGCAACTGGAATACGCCGCCGCCGGCCGGGAGGATAGTCGGCCGGAATTGCCGCCGGAAAATTAGCACGTAGCCCCAACATTTGTGCAATCCTTTGCTCATTAACTGCTGTTACGCGGCAGGTTGTAGCGCGAACGGTGTCGTTCGCGTCCCCGCGCCAGTAAAGCCGCCCGAACGGCACGGGGACGCGAACGACAAAGTTCGCCCTACACCCCCAGCGGCGCTTAAACCAAGGCCCGGCGTAACAACAGTCATTAAGTTCCGGCACCTTACTTTCGGCTCGGACCTTGCGGTTTGCATTCAGCCAACTATCCGACTGCCTTGCTTCATTCGATGACTATTCGCGGTACGTTTTTGCTGTTGCTGGCCCTGATTTATCGGTTGCTGGTGCCCTGGGCAGCCTCGGCGCAGGCGGCTGCGCCCGCGCCCGGCGGCAATGTATTCATCAATAAAAAAGGCGTGTTGCGCTGGGAGCAAGGCCGGCAGGAAGTGGCCCTGTTTGGGGTGAACGAGACCACGCCGTTTGCCTATTCCTACCGGGCGCACCAGCGGCTGGGCGTGCCGCACGAGCAGGCCATCCGGCCGGATGTGTACCACCTGGCCCGGCTGGGAGTCGATGCGTTTCGCATTCACGCCTGGGGCGTGGAAATCACCGATACGACGGGCAATTTGCAGGAAAACGAGTACCTGCACCTGCTCGGTTTTCTGGTGAATGAGCTGCGGCAGCGGGGCATCAAAATCATTCTTACGCCCATTGCCTACTGAAACAACGGCTACCCCGAAAAGGACTCGGGCACGGGTTTTTCCAGCATTTATCCCAAGGCGGAGGCCTACACCAACCCGTGCGCCATCGCGGCCCAGGCGCGCTACCTCACGCCGTTTCTCAACCACCGCAACCCCTACACTAAGTTACTGAACCGCGACGCCCCCAACATCATCGCCTTCGAGGTGTGCAACGAGCCAAAATACCACAAGTCCGAGGCGCAGGTAACCAGCTTTGCCAACCGCATGGCGGCGGCCATGCGGGCCACGGGCTGCCGCAAGCCGGTGTGCTACAACATCGCGGAGAACTTCGATGTCCACGAGGCGGTGCTGAACGCCAAAGTCGACGGCATCACCTTCCAATGGTACCCCGAGGGGCTGGTGAGCGGGCACACGCTGCGCGGCAATTTCCTGCCCTATGTCGACCAGTACCCCATTCCGTACCGTGCCGACCCACACTTCGCCAGCAAAGCCAAAATCTCCTACGAGTGCGAGTCGGCCGACAATATTCAGCCCATTATGTACCCGTTCGTGGCCCGCGGCTTCCGCTCGGCGGGCTTTCAGTGGGCCACGCAGTTTGCCTACGACCCGCTGGCCATTGCTTGTGCGAATACCGAATACCAGACCCACTACCTGAACCTGGCGTACACGCCGGCCAAGGCGCTGAGCCTGCTCATTGCCGGCAAAGTTTTCCGCACGGTGGGGCGCGGGCAGCAGTTTGGCCGCTACCCGCAGGATTCGATTTCTGAGGCTTTCCACATCAGCTACCGGCTGGGGCTGAGCGAGATGAACACGGCCGAAGAGTTTTACTGCACCGCCAACACCGCCACCGCGCCGAGGCAACCGGCCAAGCTGCAACACCTGGCGGGGGTGGCCTCGTCGGGCGTGGTGCGCTACGGCGGCACGGGCGCGTATTTCCTGGATAAGCTGGCCCCCGACGTGTGGCGCTTGGAGGTGATGCCCGATGCCGGGGCCATCCGCGACCCATTCGCCAAAACCTCCCTGAACCAGCCCGTAACGCAGGTTCTGTGGAACCCGCAGCCGCTGCAAGTCTCGCTGAGCGACCTGGGCGGTAGCTTCACCAGTAAGGGCTTGAACGCGGGCAACCCCGCCCAAGCCCAGGCCGCCGAAGGCCGCGCCACCGTGCGGCCCGGCGTGTACCTGCTGGCGGCGGCCGGCAAATCCCCGGCCGCCTTCACTGCCCAAACCGTCTTCAAGCACCTCAAACTGGGCGAATTTGTGGCCCCCACGCCCACCGAGGTAGGCCCGCGGGTGCGCCACACCCCTGCCACTCTTCGAGGCCCGCCGCGACCAGGAGCAAATCGAAGCTCGCGCCCGCGCCCCCACCCCCACCGCCTGGACCGACTACGTGACCACGCCCGCCGGCCCCACCGCCAGCCTGCGGGCCTTTTTCGGCGATAAGCTGGCGGGCCGATTGAATGACCTGGCCACCTTCGGCGAAGTAGTGGTGCGGGCCCACACCAGTCAGTCCGGCACCAACACGAAGGTGACGCTGACCACGAAAAATGCCGTCAGCTACTCGGCCGCGCTGCCCCTCGGCGCGGCGGCGCAGGATGGGTGCATCCCGCTCAGCGCCTTCCGGCCCGATGCGCTGCTGCCGGTGCCCCGCCCCTATCCTGGCTTGCTGCCCTTGCAGTACCAACCCACCGCTCCGCCGCCTCTGAAACTGGCTGATGCCGAAGTGCTGCAAGTGACCTGGGAAGCAGGAGCCACAAGTATCCCGTCAACCCTCGATATTGAATCGGTTTCGCTACGCTAAAGCTTGGCAGATACTCCTCCGTGAGACTGCTTTTTCCTCCCTTTTAAACTCCGTACGAAATCTCCGCCTGCTTCTTTGCTGCTTGCTCGCGGCGCGGCCATCAATCAGCCAGCCGGCCCCGCCCGTCTTCGCCACCTTCAACCAAAGCTGGCAATTTCAGAAGGCCGCCGTCGCATCTCTGCATCGACCAGCTGATTTTCGTAAGCCACTTCGCGTCGAGTATCCCCTAAAACCACTATGCAAATCATTTTACCCCTGCTGCTTTTGCTGCTGGTGCT
>JAYULN010000260.1:0-2004 GCA_043763525.1 Hymenobacter sp. | reverse complement strand
GCGCGGGGCGAGCTGCACGCCATCGGGGCCACCACGCTCAAGGAATACCAGAAGTACATCGAGAAGGACAAGGCCCTGGAACGCCGTTTCCAGGCCGTGATGGTGGACGAGCCCACCCAGGACGACGCCATCAGCATCCTGCGTGGCATCAAGGAGAAGTATGAGCTGCACCACGGCGTGCGCATCACCGATGACGCCGTGATTGCCGCCGTGGAGCTCAGCTCGCGCTACATCACCGACCGGTTTTTGCCCGACAAGGCCATCGACCTCATGGACGAAGCCGCCGCCAAGCTCCGCATCGAGCTGAATTCCATGCCCGTGGAGCTGGACGAAATCCAGCGCCGCATCATGCAGCTGGAGATTGAGCGCGAAGCCATCCGCCGCGAAGACAACCGCGACCGCGAAGCCGTGCTCAGCAAGGAATTGGCCGAGCTGAACGACAAGCGCGACACCCTCAAAGCCCGCTGGGAAAGCGAAAAAGCCGTCCTCACCGGCATTCAAACCCAAAAGGAAGCCATCGAGCAATTCAAGCTGGAAGCCGAGCAGGCCGAGCGCCAGGGCGATTATGCTCGGGTAGCGGAATTGCGTTATGGTAAAATTCAGGAGGCGCAAGCCAAGCTGAAAGCCCTCCAGGACGAAGCCGCCGCCAGGCAAAAAGAGGGGGACGGCGGCACCATGCTCCAGGAAGTGGTAACCAGCGAAAGCATTGCCGAAGTGGTGGCCAAGTGGACGGGCATTCCGGTGAGCAAAATGCTGCAGTCGGACCGCGAGAAGCTGCTCCAGCTCGAAGCCGAATTGGGCAAGCGCGTGGCGGGCCAGGCCGAGGCCATCGCGGCCATTTCGGACGCCGTACGTCGCTCCCGCGCCGGCTTGCAGGACCCCAAGCGGCCCATCGGCTCGTTCATTTTTCTGGGCACCACGGGCGTGGGCAAAACCGAGCTGGCCAAGGCCCTGGCCGAGTATTTGTTCAACGACGAGAATGCGATGGTGCGCATCGACATGAGCGAGTTTCAGGAGCGCCACTCGGTGTCGCGCCTCATCGGGGCACCTCCCGGCTACGTGGGCTACGACGAGGGCGGGCAGCTCACGGAGGCCGTGCGCCGCAAGCCCTACTCGGTGGTGCTGCTCGATGAAATCGAAAAGGCCCACCCCGACGTATTCAACATCCTGCTGCAAGTGCTCGATGACGGCCGCCTCACCGACAACAAAGGCCGGGTGGCGAACTTCAAGAACACCATCATCATCATGACCTCGAACACCGGGGCCGACATCATTCAGCGCAATTTCAAGGAGCTGAACGAGTACAACCACGAGGAAGTGGTGGACCGCACCCGCGACGAAGTGGTGGAGCGCCTCAAGCAGCACATGCGCCCCGAATTCCTGAACCGCATCGACGAAATCGTGATGTTCCAGCCCCTCAAGCGCAAGGAAATCCGCAAGATTGTCGACATCCAGTTCCGGCAAATCCAGCAGCGCCTGGCCGAAGCCGGCATCCAACTCGAAGCCACCAGCGAAGTGCTCGATTTCCTGGGCGAAGCGGGGTTCGACCCGCAGTTTGGGGCGCGGCCGTTGAAACGGGTGTTGCAGCGCGTGATTCTGAATGAGCTGTCGAAAGACATTCTCTCCGGCCGCGTTTCGAAGGATGCCGTTGTTGAAGCGGTGCTGGAAGACGGCGCGGTGAAGTTCGAGAATGTGGAGATGCCGGCGGTGTAGAGTCGGTTGGTTTTGAATGTGAAAGCCCCGCTGGCGTTAGGTCGGCGGGGCTTTTTGTTTGTGCAAATTTTTTCTATCAATCAGCAAAAAATATTGTTACTGGTAATTTTCTGCTAACTTTGGGAGATGGTGGTGATGCACAAAAAGACCATTCGCGAATACATCGAAGCCAACGCGCAAGCGGCCAGCGGCTTGGAAGAATGGTATCAGATTGCCAAAGCCGCCGATTGGGGAAGCTTTACCGACCTTCGGAACGACTTGCCAGCCACTGACCTCATCGGCGGCGACCGA
>JAYULN010000259.1:0-4952 GCA_043763525.1 Hymenobacter sp. | reverse complement strand
GGACTTCCATTAAAAGACGAAAAAATGAGTGACACACCTCAAATTTCGGCTTTTTTTGGAAGTCCTTTTATTTTGCCCGACTTTCTAAACAGCTTCATCGTTATAAATACTTCATGGAGCGCTTTATATTGGCAGACTATTCACCCGATAGACTCAGCAGTCAAGAGGCAGCCTCTAGGGCTGGGCTCCCATTGGAGCTTTGTGATAAGGTGTGGGCCTTCGTCAAAGCGGAGTTAGAGAAAAGTGGAAAACACACACCAAGACCGGTACACCTTTACAGTATGGCACAAGCTTTAGCAGTGCGCGAGTGTATCCCACCCAAGAGACTGGGCGTGATTACCCGCATTCTTGGCGAACGGTATGGCATTACAGTTAGGAAAGGGTATCGACCTGACAAGCCTAGGGGGGAAAACTGGCAATACGGAACTGTAGACCAAGATTTAGCCGCTGCCGCCACCTATCACATTCTAGCCAGAATATACCCCACTAATAAAACAGATTAGGCCAAAACGGACATATTATTTGTGATTACATTCATCTATTGACAAAAACGGACATAGCTAAAATGCACTTTACTAGTCCCCGCTACATGGGTTTCCGAAATTAGGGGTACCGAAGCAAAGGTGCTTTGGCAATAACCCAAACCCATGTCCCCACACGTTCCGGCGAGAGCCACCACCCCCCCACCCTTTATCAGCTCGCCCGCGCCCGAATCCAGTGGCCGGGGCCGAAGTAGTAAGCTACTTTCTTGACTGCCTTGGCCTCCTTATCCGCCAAGCGGTGCAAGAGGCAATTCAGGAAACGCCACCAACTGCACCAGTAATTGCCCCCTCATTGGTGGGAGGTATGGAATTGGCGCAAGAAGTAACCCGCTTGAGCAAAGCCCGCATCTATGCGCTGGTCTCTGAGCGGGCTATACCGCACATGAAGCGTGGCCAAAAGCTGCATTTTAACCGTGCTGAACTCATGACTTGGCTTGCAGAAGGAAGCCGCGCTGAACGCAAAAAATTAGGCCGCTAACCCCGTGAAAGTCAACGGCCTGAATGCTTTACATTTGGTTGCGAGCCAGTGTAAAGGTACTACGAAAGCGGTAATAAATCGAGAAAATAACGCAAAATTATTTGCAAGTCTCGATGCCCAGCCGCTACACGCTTACAGTCCAACCGGCCGCCGTAACATGTGCCGCCGGTTCGGCCTGACTGACGCTGAACTTGAAAGCGCACTGTTGAACTACGAGCGCCCCGGCGAGCTATCGGAGGCCGAACGCCGAGCCGCTAACCTGGCAGAATCGCTGCGGGTTATCGAGTCGGTAATCAGCCCGGCCAGACGTAAGACCGCAACCAAGGGTAAGGCAAAGAAAGGGGGTGCCAATGCGTCGTAGCGGGAACCCATTCGATGAATTTCAGCCGCCCACTCTTGCCGAGCAACTGCGCGACCTTGCAAGGTCAACAACTCCCCTCCCCCCACAAATTAAGCCGGGCGGCGTTTTCACCTTGGGCCAGTTGCTTGACCGGCCCACAAACGAAGTTCCGAAGCTGCTTGACCCGCTACTTCCTAAGCAAGGCACTGCGGTACTAGCGGGCAGTAGTGATACCGGCAAATCATCTATCCTCCGGCAACTTGCCCTCGCTGTAGCAATGCGCGAGGCCAGCTTCCTAGGCTTTCCAATCAATGCCGTACACCATCGAGCAATTTGCGTTAGCACGGAAGATGGGGACGAAGCGGTTGGACCTATCCTTAAAATGCAGTTGCGGGGACGGGCAGTATCAGAAGAGGCCCGCGACAGGCTAAGGTTTGTATTTGATACAGAGAACCTGCCTGAGCGCCTCGACCAGATGCTAACCGAGCAACCGGCCGACTTGATTATTGTAGATGCGCTAGGCGACCTGTACGAGGGCAACATGAACCAATCCAACGAGGTGCGCCGCTTTATCCAGAAGTACAACAACCTCACGGTAAAGCATGGATGCCTGGTGCTGTTCATGCACCACACCGGCAAGCGCACTGAAGAACGTGAGCCATCCAAGCACAACCTGCTAGGTAGTCAAGGGCTTGAAGCTAAAATGAGGGTAGCCTTTGAATTACGTGCCGACCCATACAGTGGTGACATACGCCACCTGTGCGTTCTAAAGGGCAACTACTTACCAAGGGAGGCAAAGGAACAGAGCTATGTATTGCGCTTTGACGAGAACCTCTTATTCCACAATACAGGGGAGCGGGCCACATTCGGGGACTTGGTTAAAGCACCGGAAGAAAACAGCAACGAGCGCGAGCTGTGGGCTGAGGCAAAGGCCCTGCTGGATGCCGAGAACTCGTTTGAGAAGACAGCCCAACTGTTACGGCCTATCGCAGACACACTAGGAGTTAAACCGCCTTCAAAAAGCGCGCTAGCCCGCAGATACCCCAAATCAACACCGCATCCCACCGTCCCACCGTCCCAAACCCTAGTAAATGGGATGGTGGGATGCGGGATGACAACGCCGGAAGATGGGCCGGGCCGCCGGCCTGCCGCCTTTACGGATGAGCAGCTATGCTGCCTTTTCGTCAAGGGCAATACTGCTACCACAGCACAACTGCTGGAAGAGTTACAAGAACACTACCCAAGTGAGCCAGCGGCCTTATTCGCTCAACTTCAACAGCAGGGGCACATTCAGCCATCGCCGAGCGGGAAAGACTGTTGGCGCATCCCTGTACTGCTCTAATCCCACCGTCCCACCGTCCCAGATACATAGTGTTTGGGATGATGGGATGCGGGATGAACGATTCCAAAACAAACCCATTGCCCCCAAGCCCCCATATCATGCTGCCTAAAGAAATCACTCTCCGCCGCTCCCTGAAAGTCGCCGAACGTGTTGCCATCGACCTGGCAAACCACCACCTTACCGCCCTTATGCTGGGCATGTACAAAGACGAGCCCCACCGGCAACGTCTTCTCACCGGGCTGGGGATGGCAACATTCGTGCGCGACCAACTGGAATTCTACACGCCTGCGCTCGATTATGTCCGAAAACAGTGTCGACCCCAAAAGCACCCGCTTGCCGCGTATCGTCGGATGCTGGATGGACTAAAGGATGCAGGCGCGAGTATCCCGGCTCTATTGCGCGAGTTCTTCCAAAACCTACCCGCCTATAACCTACCCGAGTGCCGCCCTCACCCAGAGGCCACAGCAGCGGCCGAAAAGCTCACAACGTTGCCCGATGTGCTCGACCAAGCAAAGGCGTTGGCCGAGAGCCACGGCGATATGGACCAAATCAACGTCCTGCTTAACTGACACCGGAAAGGGCAGCCCTCAGTTCGTGGGCTGCCCCTAAAGTTCCCGAACCATCAATCAGCCGCAAATGCAAACCATCACCCATACCGAAGCATTCCCCGGCCTCACCGAGAACGACTTGGCCACGGCTGGCTTTCACTGGCACCCCGGCCTGAACGCCTACCGCCGCGAGTTGGGCGAACACGGTTATCACTGGCTGCTGTGCTTTTCCGGTCGCCCCGCTACCGCTGCTCTCGTTTTGGAGGAAACTATCTTCTTTGAGCAACGGGTACGCACTCCCGCCGACCTCACCGCCGCAACCGCCCGCGCCCTGGCATCAATCGCCGAACAGGTCACGGAATGCGAATCTGAGGACCTTCAAACCTTGCTCGATGGGCAAGGGCTAGGGCAGCTTTTTGAGTAATGCGTGTGGCTCTACATAATTACCTAGCCTTTCACGCCTTTTGTCTCAACTCCCCGACACCACCTTTTACCCCGCCCGCCACAAAAATGCACATAAACCTCACCCGAGCCGACCAAGATAGAAGCCTTCTAGTCAGCCTATCAGAACCCCGCTCCCGGCGTTTGACCGCCAAAAAATACGGGCTAAGCTCCGGCTGCCTGCCGCTGCTGGCGGCGCTGGTATTTAGGTCTAATCAACGCCTTTCTACCCGCCCCCGCGACTTGTATCGGGCCGAAATTGTGAACGAGAAGCTGGCACGGACCTATCTGCGCGAATTGATAGGAGCAGGGCTGGCTGAACTAAGCTCATACCGGGGCTGCCGTTACTTGCGCCCCACTGTCACTGGGTTGGGGGTAGCCGTGTACTACGCCCGCGAGACGCGCACCGGGGCCATCGAATTTCTGAAATACTAAAATGGAGGCCGTGCCTATCCTAATTGACCTACCCTTGCCGCTATACGGGCGGCGGGTAATGGGCAAACTGTTTGCTGCTGACCCGGTCAGGGGTAACCGAAGCCCACCGGGGCCATCGTAATGCGCTCCCGAAAGCCGCTATAGATGCTGCTGAGACACGGCCGGGGCAATGCCAACAACGGCGCGTAAGACCCAGCAACACGCCACGCAAAAGCAACGGGTAAGCCACTTGTAGCCAGAGTAGCTAGTCGAGCGGAAGAGGTTTGCCCGGCATACTTGTGGACTTCATAGCCGACATACGGAAGATGCTCGCGGCTTCGCCCCAGCCATTGCCGCCGCGCCCAAAGAAACGGAAGCCCCAGCATTGAAACGGCCCCTACTGCTAGGGGCCGTTTTGTTATTCTTGTGGCGGTATTGGTTTGGATGGAGCAGGAAGGGCAGGTAGCGATTCCCAGTAGTTGGGTGTTGATTCTTGGAAACGGTAGATGAAAACATTGCCCGTCCTGGTGTCAGTGATTAATGGCAGTCCTTCGCCGCTTTTAATCTGATAGCGTCCGTTCTGAGAGAATTGATAAAGTATTATTAATACTGCTACGCCCCAAAGGTATTTTAGGATGATTGGGAGGTATTTCATTTCAGTTAATGGGGTATTCAAACTCTGTGATGGAATTTGGCTTTATGATGTTCAAGCTGTCGTAGATGCGGAAGTATGCTTTGCGCGTTTGCTTTGGGGTGGTCTAGTTAAGCAGGAGAGAATAGGGTGATGTTGTTAAGTTGTTTTTGGTGAAACTGATAAGGCTTTAAATAGCCAATGCTGGAGTGACGG
>JAYULN010000258.1:0-12400 GCA_043763525.1 Hymenobacter sp. | reverse complement strand
GTCAAGTCGTGAACAGGTGCTTTTTTGATGGTCATGGCGCTAAAAAACAGGTTGTTACATAACCCAATTTCATCCTCAAAAAGTTTAAATCTCTTCGGTAACAAAAGCACTATGTTTGCAGAGCGTAAAGCGTTGAAGGTTATATTATTAGCGGCTCAGGTTTTTTGCTTCTTCTTTTTGGCCGCCGGAAACAGGATGTTGTTCAATATCAGCCGGTAGCCAGGCGAGTTGGGATGCAGGGCCAGGTCAGTGGGTTCTTCGCCCACCAGGTGCTGGTAGTCTTCGGGGTCGTGACCGCCATAAAACGTCCAGGTGCCCTTGCCGAGGGTGCCGTGTAGGTAGCGGGCCTCGCCGGTTTGCTTGGTTTCGCCCATTATCACCACATCGGGCTTGATGAGGCTTTTGCGGAAGGCCGTGGTTTGGCCCATGAAGCCGTGAATGGTTTTTTCGTGGTTCTGGCAAAGCATGGTGGGCACCGGGTCGTACTTGGCCGAGTAGGTGAAGAGCGAGAAATAGTCGTTCTGCTCGCCCAGGCCGCGCTCCTGGGGCTGCATGTCGATGTTGGAGTACTCGTACTGGTAAGGGTCGCGCACGAGCTGGAAATTCTGAAACGCCAGGCAGCGGTTGTAGTTGAGCTTGGATTGGGCGGCGGGGTCGGAGGGGTCGCCGTCGTATATGCTTTCCACCATGTCTACGCCCAGGCCGGCCAGGGCAATGTCGTAGCTGTCGGTGGCCGAGCACATGGCGAACAAGAAGCCGCCGCCAGCGATGAATTCCTGCATTTTGGTGGCCACCGTGCCCTTCATCACGCTCACCTTGGCGAAGCCGTTGCGCTTGGCGGCGGCCTCGGCATCGCGCACCTGCTGCTGGTACCAGGGGTAGTTGCGGTAGGAGGCGTAGAACTTGCCGTACTCGCCCGTAAAATCTTCGTGGTGCAGGTGCAGCCAGTCGTACTTGGGCAGTTCGCCGTGCAGCACTTCGTCGTCGTAGAGCTGGGTGTAGGGAATTTCGGCGTAGGCCAGCACCATGGTCACGGCATCGTCCCAGGGCTGTTTGCCTTTGGGCGTGTACACCGCTATTTTGGGCACTTTCTCCAGCTTCATCACGTCCATATTGGCGTTGGGGTCGGCTATTTGCTGAAGAATGCCGGTGTACTGAGCTTCGCTGATAACCTGGTAGGTCACGCCCCGGATGGCCAGCTCATTCTCGGCCCCGGCCGTGGTTTCGAAGGCGAACGAGCCGCCCCGGTAGTTCAGGAGCCAGTCGACGGGTACCTCGCGCTGGAGCAGCCAAAAAGCCACGCCATAGGCCTTGAGGCACTCTTTCTGGGTATTGTCCATCGGAATGAACACGTGGTTGGCGCGGGCGGCCAGGGGCGCGGCCAGCGCGGCCCCGGTCAGCAGCAAAAAAAGCAGAAGGCGCTTGAGCAACATGGGATTTTTAAGGAAAGAAACGCCCCCACCCAACGAGGTTGCGGCGGCGGTGGTTCAAGTTAAGCGGCGCTGGCCGAACTTTGGGCGAAGTTGTGGCAACCGGCACGATTGCACCTGCCTGTAATCTGGAGCCGGCGTAAAACCTTTTCAGCGTGTGCGCCGGTCGACTTACTGCAACTAGTTCGCTTGTCATAAGGTCCTTCGCAAGCTCAGGATGACAGCACCAAAAAAACTGCCCGCCTCTCATACCGCCCATGAATCCTTTAGAAAACGTCCGCGAAGCCTTCCGCTCCATCCGCGCCAATTTGCTGCGCACGATTCTCACGGCGCTCATTCTCAGCATCGGGCTATTCGCTTTGGTGGGCATCCTCACCGGCATTGATGCGATGAAGAATTCCCTGTCGGAAACCTTCGCCAGCCTGGGGGCCAATTCGTTCGAGCTGCACGCCAAAGGCTACAGCAACCGCGGCCGGCGCGGCGGGGTGCAGTCCAAGCAGTACCAGCCCATCGATTTTCTGGAGGCCAAGCTCTACAAAAAGGCCATGGGCGACGAGGCGCAGGTGGGCGTGTCGGCCTTCATTGCCGGGGCCGTGGAAATGAAGGCCAACGGCACCAAAACTAACCCCAACATGCAGGTGATTGCGGGCGACGAAAACTACCTCAAAATTCAGGGCTACAACCTGGCCGAGGGGCGCACCTTCTCGCAGGCCGAGCTGAACAACGGGGCCAATTCGCTGATTGTGGGCGATGAAATCCGCCAAAAGCTGTTTCCCAAGCAAAGCCCGGTGGGCCAGTACATATCGGCCCTGGGCCGCCGCTTTCTCATTGTGGGCCTGCTCGAAAAAAGCGGCAGCAGCATGGGCGGTGGCGGCGGAGCCGACCGCCTGGCCCTGGTACCGCTCGAAACCGGCAACCAGCTGCCCCGCCAGCGCGTCCTCACCTACGACATCAAAACCGCCACCGATAAGCAAGGCACGCTCAACTTTCTCATCGGCCAGGCCACCGGCGTAATGCGCGCCGTGCGCCACGACAAGCTGGGCCAGGAAGACAGCTTCGTGGTGGAAAGCAGCGAGTCGCTGGCCTCCGACCTCGATTCAATTTCGGGCAAAGTGCGGGCCGGCGGCAGTGTCATGGCCTTCATCACGCTGCTCGGGGCCAGCATCGCCCTCATGAACATCATGCTGGTATCGGTGACGGAGCGGACCCGCGAAATCGGCATCCGCAAGGCGCTGGGGGCTACGGCCAAGCAAATCCGGCTGCAATTCTTGATTGAGGCCATCGTTATCTGCCTGATGGGTGGTACGTTGGGCATCATTCTGGGCGTGCTGGGCGGCAACGGGGTGGCCAAGTTGGTGGGCTCCGGCTCATTCCTCGTGCCCTGGGTTTGGATGATGGTGGGCCTGGTTATCTGCGTAGGAGTGGGGCTGGCTTCGGGCTACTACCCCGCCAGCAAAGCAGCGGCGCTCGACCCAATTGATTCGCTGCGCTACGAATAGCTTTTAATATGGCGAGACCCTACGCCACAACACTGCGGGACCCTGCGTGAAAGACCTAGACGGAATTTCACGCAGGGTCCCGCAGTGTTGTGGCGTAGGGTCTCGCCGTGGATGGTTATAGTAGTGGATAAGCTTGTTTTGCTACATTTGTACATCTATTCATTTGTGCAAGTGCTATGCCTTCCGCCATCCCCGTTCCCATCGACCAACGCTTTGCTCAACTTATTCAGCAGTTTGGCCTAACGAAAAATAGCTTTGCCATGTCGCTGGGCAAAACGGCCAGCGTGGTGCAGCACCTCATCGATGGCCGCAATAAACCGGGATATGACCTTTTGTGCCGGGTATTTGAGATATACCCAAATGTATCAAGAGACTGGTTGCTGCTCGGCCGCGGCCCCATGCTGGTAAGTGGCGAGCACGCGCCGAAAGTAGCCGCGCCCATCGTTCCACAACCACCATTGGAGCCCATTGATTTATCTGATGTGGAGGTGACCACGCCTCGCCGGCCGGGGCCGGGCGCGGCAGGCACCCGCCTCCAACCCGCCGAAATTGCGGCCACGCTGGCCTTAGCGGCGGCCGCAAACCAGCCTGTTCGGGCAGCCAGTCCAGCTCCTTTTGAAGCGGCGGAGGCCACTTCTCTTCCCGAAATGCCGGCATCCGCCGCTGCTCAAATACCGGTAGCTCCCCAGTCGATGGTAGCAATCCTCGCTGCTCCAGTGCCTCAGGATGCTCCTGCCATCGCGCCAGCGACAGGTGCTGAAACGCCGGTTTCGGCAGTCGCGTCGGCACCGAGTCCATCGATTGCTTCCCTAGTTTCAGCGGCTCCGGCTAGTGGTGCGGCCCCTGAAGCTTACGTGGCGGCGGCACTCAACGCCCAGTATTTGCAGCACCAGTTGGCCCTGGCCGAGTTGCGCAACCAACACTTGGTGGAGCAGCAGCAAATGCTGCGCGAAATGCTGGCTATGGCCCGGCAGGCAATGGTTTAAGCCACTTTGAACCTGTCGGGATAGCCTTTTAGGCCATAACTCCCATTTCCTCCGCCTCCATTAGCCCGAGGGCATTTACGGCGGTCAGTCGTAGCATTTTTAGCTCGCCCACCAGCAGCGGGTCGTACTTCGCGGCTACGCGGATATAGTTGGGAGTGAAGCCTTCCATGCAGCCATCAGTCACGTCGTCTTCAAACAACACGTCGGTTTCCAGGCCCAGGTGCTGCTCGTAAAAAAACCGCTTTTTTTTCTCCGATAGGCTGCGAAGCTGAGTGGTACGCTCGTGGCGCACGCGGTCCTGCACCCGGCCGGGCAGGGTAGGTGCCAGCGTATCGGGCCGTTCCGAATATGGAAAAACGTGCAGGTAGCTGATGGGCAGCTCGTTCAGGAAATTATACGTGTCGAGAAAATCCGCGTCGGTTTCGCCGGGGAAGCCCACAATCACGTCCACCCCAATGCAGGCGTGCGGCATCAGCTCTTTGATGCGGGCCACCCGGCTGGCGTAGAGCGCCCGCTTGTAGCGCCGGCGCATCAGCCCCAGAATCTTATCGGAGCCGCTTTGCAGCGGAATATGAAAGTGCGGCATGAAGCGCGCCGAAGCCGCCACGGTGTCCAGAATGTCGTCCGTCAGCAGGTTGGGTTCGCAGCTGCTGATGCGGAAGCGGCGGATGCCGGTCACCTCGTCGAGGGCCCGTACCAGCTGGGTAAAATCTTCGCGGCGCTCGCGCTCGGGGCCTTGCAGGCCGAAATCGCCGAGGTTTACGCCGGTGAGCACAATTTCTTTTACGCCGGTTTCGGCCAGCTTCTCTACCCGCTCCACCACGCTGGCAATGCTGCCCGAGCGGCTGCCCCCGCGTGCCAGCGGAATGGTGCAAAACGAGCAGGAGTAGTCGCAGCCATCCTGCACCTTGAGAAAAGTGCGGGTGCGGTCGCCAAACGAGTGCGCCGCGTGAAACTCGGTGGCTTCGGAGATGGGCGAAGCATGCACCGCCCCCGGCTGCCCGGCGGTCGGCTTCTTGAAATCGGCCAGAATATCGACCAGCATAAACTTCTCGGCCGCGCCCAGCACCGCACTCACGCCCGGAATGTTGGCAATTTCCTGGGGCTTCAGCTGAGCATAGCAGCCAACGATGGCCACAAAGGCCTCCGGATTGTGCTTGAGGGCCTGCTGCACCACCTTCCGGCACTTGCGGTCGGCATGGTCGGTTACGGAGCAGGTATTGATAACGTACAAGTCGGCCCCGGCTTCAAAAAGAATTTTTTCGAAGCCCTTTTCCTCAAAATGACGGCCAATGGCTGAGGTTTCGGAGAAGTTCAGCTTGCAGCCGAGGGTATAAAAAGCAACGGATTGGGGCGTAGGCATGAGACCGCAAAGGTACGGCCGAGGTCAGAAATGTACCACAATGCTCCTCTTACTTTCTTGCAAAGTCTTCCAACGATACCTGCTCCATGGCTTTGCCAAGCTGCAATTGGGCTTCGGGCACGGCGGCATCCCGCTCCCACACCGTGCGGCTCACGTTGTCGAACGTGACGGTACCCGCGGGCGAAACGGCTCCAAAACCGTTGTTGAAGCAGTAGTACGTGAAGGGCACGGGGTGGGCGGCCAGCAGGTCGTGGCTCCAGACATAGGCGGCGGCGGGCAGGCGCAATTGCCCCAGCAGGGTGGCCGCTACATCCGTTTGGGAGCCGATGGCGCTTACTACCCGGCCCCGTGTGACGGGCCGCAGCGCCCCGCCGGCCAGCAGCAGCGGAATGTGGAATTTATCGGGGCTTTGGTTGGCGGAGTTGCCGGGCTGCTGGTGGCCGTGGTCGGCAACGAGCACCAGCAGGGTGCGGGCGTACCAGGGCTGCTTTTTGGCGGCCCGTAAAAACTGGCCCAGCGTGTAGTCGGTGTAATGCACCGAGTTGCGAAACAGCGCGGCCTCGTCCGAACCCGGAAATCTGGGCTTCATCGGCACATCGAACGGCTCGTGGCTGCTTAGGGTGAAGGCGGTGACGAAAAAGGGCTGGCGCTGCTGGCGCAGGTCGCCCAGCAAGCGGTTGAACAGGGCACCGTCGTGGGCTCCCCATTTCGAGTTCTGGTCGGCCGTGGCAAAATCGGTGCGCTCCGTCAGCTGGTCGTAGCCGGCAGTTTGCAAGTAGCTTTTCATATTGGCGAAGGCCAGCTCGCCGCCGTAGTAGTAGCGCGAGTGGTAGCCCGCCGCCGCCAGCGAACGACACAGGTGCGGCAGCTGCTCGGTTTTGCGCGGAAACTTGATGACGCTGGTCGTGGGCTGGTTGGGGTAGCCCGAAAGCAGCGCCACGAGGCCTTTCTGGCTGCGGTCGCCAGCCGCGTAGATATTAGTAAACAGCACCCCCGTGTGGGCCAGGCTGTCGAGCGTGGGTGTTACGCCCGGCTCGCCGCCCACGCTGCCCACCAGCTTGGCCGTGAAGCTTTCGAGGATGATAAACAGCACGTTGGGCCGGGCTACGGCCAGTACCGCCGTAGTCGAATCGGGCAGCACCGGCGCACCCACGGCACGGGGGTAGAGGCCCGCCACCAGCCGCCGGGCCGTGCTGTCGGGCATAAAGGGCTGGGGCGGCCGCTCGGCGGCCCGCAGCACCAGCGCACTCATCAGGTTCCAGGGGGCATTAAGGGCGGCGTGGTTGGCGAAGGTGATGTGTGAGAAATAAACGTCGCTCTGGTTCACCGGAATTTGCTGGGTGCCGCCGCGCAGGGGCACTACCAGCAGTGCGGCGTAGAGCAGCGCCGCCAGGGCGGCCCGGCCGCGCCCCACCCAGGCTGGCAGTGCGCCCAGCGGCCCCACCACCCATTTATAGAGCAGCCAGCCGCTGGCCAGCAGCGCCGCAAATAGCTCCAGCAGCAGCAATACCGGCGCACTCCCCGCCGAAGCCGCCATCTCCTTGGGCGAGTCCAGGTATTGCAGCGGCGTATCGTCGAGCCGAAAGCCCCAGGCGCGGTACAGCTCCAGGTCGGTCGTTATGAGCAGGGCCAGCACCAGCCCAATTAATATTGAATACCCCGCCAGTAAGCCGCGCAACGGCAGGCGCGGCAACAAACCACCTATTATAAGGAGCAGAAACGGCAGGATGCATACGTAAGCCGCCGCCGAGGCATCGAGCCGTAGCCCGTAGCCAAACGTAGCCAGCACGGTGGTCCAGGGCAGTTGCGCCGTAGCCCCGTGCTGATAGCCCAAAAACAGGGCGCGCCCCATGCCAAAAAAGAGCAGCCAGAACAAAAAGTAGCGCGGCTGAAACGCAAAGCGGTTTTTCACGCCGCTAAGATAGTTGTTCGGGCAGTCCGTCAGGATAATCAGGCAACTTCATAGCAATGCATCAGTTCAATATTAAAAAATTGTGAAAATGGGGTGCTTATGAAGGGGGTGTTTGGGTAAAATGGAGTGTTTATTATAAAAAAGACCTTTTTGTAAGTAGTGCTTGCGACGAAAAAGTAATTCTTGATTTACCTTTGCCTTAACAAAAGCAACGCTACACTTATAACAACTGCTCCTCCAGTCCGGTAATCACCCTTATGGCCATTCTCCGCTTCAAAGCCCTTGAACTCGTTAATCAGCGCCGCCCCATTACGGTGGTGCCCGTGGCCGCGCGCCGCTCCGACAGCTTTGGGCAGAGTGTTTTCAACCTGGAAGCCATGCGGGCGACCATGCCCGGCGACTATTTCAAGAAGCTGCAAGCGGCTATCAAGCAGGGCGCTACCGTGGAACGGAACGTGGCCGATGCCGTGGCTTCGGCCATGAAAACCTGGGCCATGGCCAAAGGCGCTACCCACTACACCCACTGGTTTCAGCCCCTCACCGGCTCGACCGCCGAAAAGCACGACTCGTTCTTCGACCTAAACTCCGACGGCCGGCCGATTGAAAATTTCAAGGGCTCGGCGCTGGTGCAACAGGAGCCCGACGCTTCGTCGTTCCCCAACGGCGGCATCCGCAACACCTTCGAGGCCCGGGGCTACACCGCCTGGGACCCCACTTCGCCCGCTTTTATCATTGAAACGGTCGGGGCCAAAACGCTGTGCATCCCCACCATTTTCGTGGCCTACACCGGCGAAGCCCTCGACTACAAAGCCCCGCTGCTGAAGTCGCTCGCCATTCTGGAAAAAGCGGCCCTCGAGGTGTGTCAGTACTTCGACAAGGACGTGAGCCGCGTGAACACCACGCTCGGCATCGAGCAGGAGTACTTCCTGGTTGACAAGGCCTTGTATGATGCCCGCCCCGACCTCGTGATGACCGGCCGCACCTTGTTTGGCCACGCCCCGGCCAAGGGCCAGCAGCTCGACGACCATTACTTCGGCTCGATTCCGGCTCGGGTGCATGGCTTCATGCTGGAGTTTGAGGAGGAAGCCAACCTGCTCGGTATTCCGTTGCGCACGCGGCACAACGAGGTGGCTCCCAACCAGTTTGAGTGCGCCCCGACCTTTGAAGATGCCAACCTGGCCATCGACCACAACCAGCTGTTGATGGATGTGATGGACCGCGTAGCCGAGCGGCATAACTTTAAAGTGCTGCTGCATGAGAAGCCCTACGCCGGCGTGAACGGCAGCGGCAAGCACAACAACTGGGCAATGAGCACCGACACCGGCGTGAACCTGCTCGCGCCCGGCCGCCGGCCCAAGGAGAACCTCCAGTTTCTGGCCTTCCTGATTACGACCATTCAGGCCGTGCATCGCTACGCCGACTTGTTGCGCGCCAGCATTGCCTCGGCCAGCAACGACCACCGCCTCGGGGCCAACGAGGCCCCACCGGCCATCATGTCGGTGTTTCTGGGCTCGATGCTGGACTCGGTGCTCGACGAGCTGGAGCGTACCGCCAAGCTGCCGCTTGACAAGGGCGATAACATTTACCTCAAGCTCGGCATCGATAAGATTCCAGCTATTCTGCTCGATAACACCGACCGCAACCGCACCTCGCCGTTCGCCTTCACCGGCAACAAGTTCGAGCTGCGCGCCGTGGGCTCGTCGGCCAACTGCTCGTCGGCCATGACGGTGCTCAACACCATCGTTGCCGACCAGCTCATCGACTTTAAGCAGTCGGTAGATGCACTGATTGAGCAGGGCAAGAAGAAGGAAGTGGCCATCGTGGAGGTGCTGCGCGAATACGTCATCAGTTCCAAAAATATCCGTTTCGAGGGCAATGGCTACTCCGACGAGTGGAAGGAAGAGGCCGGACGCCGCGGCCTGAGCAACATTGCCACCACGCCCCAGGCCCTCGATGCCCTGGTGCGCGACGATGCCGCCGAGCTGTTCTCCCGCCACGGCATCTTCTCGCCGGTGGAGCTGCACGCCCGCCACGAAATTCTGCTGGAAGACTACCAGAAGAAGATTCAGATTGAGAGCCGCGTAATGGGCGATTTGGCCGTGAACCACATTATCCCGACGGCGCTTTCGTACCAGACCAAGCTGATTGACAACGTGCGCGGCCTGCGCGAGCTGGGCCTCGACGACGAGCACAGCCAGGTAACGGTGGACATGATTAAAGCTATTTCGCGCCACGTATCTACCATCAAAACCACCGCCGATGCTATGACGGAGGCCCGCAAAAAAGCCAACAAAATTGGCGATGCCCGCGAGCTGGCCGTGGCCTACTGCGAGGACGTAAAACCAAAATTCGACCCCATCCGCCGCGCCGTTGATAAGCTCGAGCAGATGGTGGCCGACGAGGACTGGCCCTTGGTGAAGTACCGCGAACTATTGTTCAGCCGGTAGTTCCTGCGGGGACGGAATCGGGTCCGGTGTTGGGTGGGAATTCTCGCCGCGCCCCGGTTTTGAAAGAGGTGCCTCAGTGAGGTGCCTTTTTTTGGTTAGGGCCCGCAATCGATTGCGGATATATTTAATGCTAAATATTGGCTTCAATGCCTGGATTCGCCATTATTCGACCTTTTTGGCGCGGGGCTTGTGCGGAACTTTGGTTTTGGCTGGAGCAGCCAGGAGCAGCGGCAGGCGGGGCGTTTGGGAGTCGTCGTCGTCTGATACCACTTCGGCGCTGCTGCCAGGGTCGGGCACCAGCATTTTCCAGGTGGCGCGGCGTAGCTCGTCGAGCTTGCCCAGCGACTCGCTCACGGTAGCATTGGCCTTTAGCTTATCGAACAAGCCGCTTTTGTTGCCCACCGAAATCAGCTTTTCAATCACGAAGGGCAGCACCCAGCCCACCACGTTGGAAGCCAGCGCCCCGCGCAGGCCCAGGCGTACGAGCAGCCGCACGGTCATTTGCTCGACGAGCAGCACGCGGGCAGCGGGCAGGGCCTTGTCGGCCAGAAAATCGGCCACGAGCTTGAGGTTGCCCTTCTCGACTTCGGCCCGCAGCACGTCCTGCACCGAATCGAGGGCGCGGGCGGCCAGCTGCCGAAACAGGCGGCCGGTTTGCCAGGCGGCCAGGCCGGTGAAGCGGGCCGCACCGAGCAGGGTGGGGAGGAAACGGGGTGTTTTCATAAGGGCCAAACCAAAAACAGCGTGTCTTGACGCACAAAGGAACGCGCCAGCCTCCGATTGGGTTAAGGGCATCTACCTCCAAAACTGGCTAAATAATTGCCCTGATGGCATTTTTCAGCCCGCTGGCCCAACACTGTCGTGGGTTGCTCGTTATTTTGCGGTCTACCCCAGGCCGTTGTCTTGTTCCTGAATATGTCTGAATTGCTGCTGGATATAAATCTACAACATCTGCCCGATGACTATTTCGGCGGCGAGTGGCAGGTTGCCAACCGCGTGCTGAATCGCAACGCGCCGGATAGTCCGCTGGCCCAGGCCACGCGCCTGCTGCTCACTCCCGGCCAGCTCGAAACCCAATCCGACACGCCCGGCCAGGGCCAAACCGGTCAGTGGGGCATCACCCGCGATGAAATGCTCAACCGGCCCTACCTCAGCTTCGAGTTGCCCAATGAGGCCACCCGGGCACTGGTAACGCGGCTGCGCCGCTCGGCCGACGGCCTGCGCAGCCAACTCAACCTGTATTTCGCGTCGGGCATGGAAATGCAGCTCGACCGCCCCTAAGTGTCCAACAATTTATTATTTCCGAACCCCTAAGACCCCGTTCGTTCGTGAGTATTTCGCCTTCCATCAATCAGTTGCCCGTGCAGGCTCAGAATGGCCTGGTTGGCCCTGAGCAGTTTACCTTCCTGGCCGACATGATTCCGCAGCTGGTCTGGATTACCGACAAAGAAGGCTTTCATACTTATTTCAACCAGCGCTGGACCGATTTTGCCGGCTACGTGCTGGCCGACAGCGTGGGCCCTGATATGTGGAACAACCTGCTGCACCCCGACGACCGCGCCCGCGCCCGCGAGGTGTGGGGCCACTCGCTGGCCACCGGCGACGACTACAACATCGAGTACCGCTTCAAGGCCAAGGACGGCTCGTACCGCTGGTTTTTGGGCCAGGCCCTGCCCCGGTGCGGCGACGATGGCCAGATTATCGCCTGGTTCGGCACCTGCACCGACATTGATGAGCAACGTCGGCTGCGCGAGCAGCTCGAAGCCGCCTATTCGGACCTGGAAGCCAAAATAATGTTCCGAACCCTGGATTTGGAGCGCGAGGTGAAGGAGCTACGGCAGCAGCTTGCCGAGTAGGCTGACTCGCTATTTCCGGGTTTATTCAGATGTGAAAACGGTCCTGTGGGGCCATTTTTCGTTACAGCCATTTCGGCCCGGTCCGCCGCCGGAGCCGACCGCCCGGTTGCCGCGTCTTCCTCATCAGCTTTCCCTTTGCACGTATGAATGCCATCGTCATCCAACAGCCCGGCGGCCCCGAGGTGCTGCACCCGCACCGGCAGGCACGGCCCCGGCCCGCCGCCCACGAAGTCCTGATTCGGGTGCAGGCCGCCGGGGTAAACCGGCCCGATGTGCTGATGCGCCAGGGCAAATACGCTGGCAGCGGCGACGTAGCCGGCCTCGTGCCTGGCCTGGAAATAGCCGGCACCATCACCGAATGCGGGGCTGTGGTGACGCGCTGGCAGCCCGGAGCCGTGGTGTGCGCCCTGCTGCCGGCCGGGGGCTACGCTGAATACGCCGTGGCTGATGCCCGCCACTGCCTGCCTGTGCCCCCCGGCCTGAGCCTGGTGGAAGCCGCCGCCCTGCCCGAAACCGTGTTCACGGTGTGGCACAACGTGTTTCAGCGCGGCGGCTTGCAACCCGGCGAAACCCTGCTGGTGCATGGCGGCAGCAGCGGCATTGGTACCACCGCCATTCAATTGGCCAAGGCGCTGGGCAGCCGCGTGGCCGTGACGGCTGGCGACGACGCAAAATGTGCCGCCTGCCGAAAAATGGGGGCTGATTGGGCCATCAATTACAAAAAAGAGGACTTCGAGGAAATCCTCAAAGCCGAGGGCGTAGATGTGATTCTCGACATGGTGGGCGGCGACTACATCGCCAAAAACCTGCGCCTGCTGAAGAACGATGGCCGCCTGGTGTTCGTGAACGCCATGCAAGGTGGCAGGGGCGAATTCAACGCGCTGGAGGTGATGCGCCGCCGTCTCAC
>JAYULN010000257.1:0-12409 GCA_043763525.1 Hymenobacter sp. | reverse complement strand
GCTCGGCATCGTAGTGGCCCACCTGGCGGCCCAGGGCGTACACGTTTTCACCATCGGCGAGCAGGTGTACGTCGGGGGCGGTCATCTCCAGCAGCTTGCGTACGGCGCGGTAGTCGGTAAGCTCGGTGGGGCAGGTGAGGGCGAAGATTTCCTGCACGTTGGGGTGGCCGCGGCGGGCCAGCAGCAGCTTGCCCACCCCCTCGGCCCCCTCGTAGCGCAGGCTGCTGATGGTGTTGCAGGTGGCAAACAGCTTGGTCGTGACCGGGTCGAGGCCCAGGGCCTGGGCGGGCGTATCGAGCAGGGTTTTGCCGGCAGCGCGCAGCAGCTCCTCGCTTTCGCGGGGGCGCACAAAGATGCTGGCTCCCGGCTCGGGCTCGCTCAGGGCCTTCACGGTTTCCTCGTTGAAGCGGTACATGGCCGCCACCACCAGCGACGGGGCCAGGGGCCGGCCGTCGGTGTAGTAGCGGTGGGGGCGCAGCGAGGGGTAGGCCCGCAGCGGCTTGCGTTGCAGGCGCAGTACCGTCACCACAAAGTAGCCGGCAATGAGAATGGGCCAGCCGGCAAAATACTGGTGGGTGGCGTGCTCGTCGAGCGCATTCAGGGTTTCCTGCACGGCATCGCGCACGCCCAGGCCTTCGTGCTTGCGCCGAAGCATGGCCGGGGTCACGTCGTCGCGCTCGGGGTAAGGCCAGGGGGTCGAATTCTGAATGACCCGGCCACGGGCCACGGCATCCGAAAATGGTTCGGGCGGCAGCTCGCAGTCATCGGGCGAGAGGCAGCGGGCGGGCAGGCCGGGGGCAAGGGGCAGGGCCAGTAGCACCACCAAGGGCTTCAAGTCGTCGTCGAGGGCCTCGAACAGGTCTTTCGCCAGGGCCTGCGCTGCCTTTTGGTAGCGTTCCTGGTGCGGCCAGTGCAGGGTGGGGGTGGGGGCAAGCATCATGGCGAAAAGGAAAGAGAAAAAAAAGCCCCTCCTTACCAACCAAAGTTCAGCGTGGCGAAGAAGGGGCTGTTCGAGCCATAAGCGAAAATGTCCCCTGCTTGAAAAAAGGAGGGGACATTTTCGTTCAATCAGCCTACAACTGGAACAGAACCGGCAACACCATCTTTTGCTTTATCGGCTTGCCCTGAAACGAGGCCGGTTCCCACTTCGGGGCGGCCTTAATCAGGCGTATGGCCTCCTCGTCGAGGCCCGAGCCCATTTTCCGAATCACGCGGGCATCGGTCAGGCTGCCATCGGTTTGCACCACGAATTCGACCATTACTTTGCCCTCAATCTTGCGCTGGCGGGCCAGCAGCGGGTACTGCTGATTTTTTTCAACCCAATCGAAAAAAGTCTGGTTGCCGCCCACCGGCTGGGTGGGGCGGTCGGGGGCCACCACGGGTCGCGCGTTGGGGTTGGCCGAGGCGGCAATGTCGGCGGCCGAGGTGGTGATGGGCCGCTCCTTGGCCGGCCCGCCCACCGTCACGGTGCTGCCCGGCGACATTACGAACGACACCGGCACTACCACGCGCTGGCGCACCACCAGGTTGCGGTGCTTGGCCGGGGTCCAGTGCGGGGCACTTTTGATGAGGCGAATGGCTTCGGCATCAAGCTCAGGAGCCACGGGGGTTTCCACTTTTACCTCGTTCACGGTACCGGTCTTCTCCACCACGAAGCTCACCTTCACGGTACCCTGCGTGCCTTTTTGCATGGCGCTGGCGGGGTATTTCTGGTGGTCGGCCAGGAACTGGGCATATTTTTCGGTGCCGCCCAGCGGCACGGCGGGCTGGGCCACCGAGTCGTACACCTGCGTGGCCGAAGGCGCGGGCGGCATCTTCCGCTTTTGGGCGTGGGCACCGTAACCAATGGTGCATAGGCCGCCGAGCAGTATAAATAAGGAGAATTTCATGGCAGAATCGACTATTGAATACTAATGTTGACAGTGAGTAAGATAAGAAAGTAAGGCGCAACCGGCTAGGCTAGTGCCGCAACCGTACTGCAAAGAACGGCACAGTCCGCCGTGCCCCAAGGCGTTTCCATGTACGAGATGATGTTCTTTTGCGGTTTCTCCCCGCTTCCCCTTAATTCCTGTTTCCCATGAAGAATCCCAGCCGAGCCCCCGAACCCGTTGGTGCTTATCCCTACACCCGCCGTGTGGGCAACTTGTTGTTTCTGTCGGGCGTGGGCCCGCGCCAGCGGGGCCAGAACGGCATTCCCGGGGTTGAAGTCGACGAAGATGGCAACATCCTGAAATACGACTTTGAAAGCCAGTGCCACGCCGTGTTCCAGAACGTGCGCTACATTCTGGAAGAAGCCGGCGCGCACTGGGACGACCTGGTCGATGTAACCGTATTTCTGACCAACATGAAGGACGATTTTCCGGTTTACAACCGCCTCTACGCCGAGTATTTCGCCACCGCCCAGCCCTGCCGCACCACGCTCGAAATCAACTGCCTCCCCACGCCCATCGCCATCGAGCTGAAGTGCATTGCGGCGGTGAAGCAGTAGAGACAGTGAACAGTTAGCGGTTGGGAAAAAAAGCTGAAATCAAATAACTGTTCACTACTAATTGTTAACTGATAACTGTCATTCATGTACGTTCGCAATAATCTGCGTTTCGCCGTTATCCGCCACCTGACGTGGCGGGGGTTGGTGATTTTTGTTCTCTACGATTTCCTGGTGTGCGTGCTGTACGGGCCGCTGCACTGGCACTTGCTCGACATTCCGTGGCAGCCGGTGGCCACGCTGGGCACGGCGGTGGCTTTCTACATCGGCTTCAAGAGCAACGGCAGCTACGACCGGTTTTGGGAGGGTCGCCAGCTGTGGGGCAGCATCGTGAACACGAGCCGCGTGTGGGCCATTCGCGTGTTTCATTTCGTGGAGCCGTTGCCCGGCGACCGTCTGCCTGATTCCGAAGACGTGCGCGACCTGCACCAGCGCCTGCTCTACCGCCAGATTGCCTGGGTGAATGCCCTGCGCCTGCACCTGCGCCGCCAAACCGCCGAGCGCTGGGACACCGACGTGGCCCCCTTTCTCGACCCCGCCGAGGATGCCGACGTGCGCCGCCTCAGCAACCCGCCCACCCACCTTCTGCGCCAGCAAAGCGACGAGCTGCGCCAGCTGCACCAGCGCGGCCTGCTCGGCGAGTTCCGGCACGTGGCCCTGATGGACACCATTCAGGACATGTTCAACGCCCAGGGCGGCTGCGAGCGCATCAAAAATACGCCCTTTCCGCGCCAGTACGCCTATTTCAGCTTCGTGTTTGTGTGGGTGTTTGCCGCCGTGCTGCCCCTGGGCCTGGTCGAAGAGTTCGACAAGCTCGGCCCCGGTCACCTCTGGCTCATGATTCCCTTCGCCGCGCTGGTAAGCTGGGTGTTCAACACCATTGAAGTGGTGGGCCACACCAGCGAAAACCCGTTTGAAAACGACATCTACGACGTGCCGATGACGGCCATCTGCCGCAGCATTGAAATCGACCTGCGCGAGCTGCTGGGCGAAACCGCCCTGCCGCCTAAAGTAGAGGCCGTGGAGGACGTGCTGTATTAGAATGGGGTTGGGGCTTGAAGGCTGTGCGCCCCCTCGTCCCCTCGCCGAAGAGGAGCGCGGGGACTAGCGATAGTTTCTGGTAACCGCTGCCAGAACTTGGGGCTAAAACTCTCCTCTTTGGCGAGGGGGTGAAACGAACGACAGGCCGAGTGAGGCGCTCGCCAGAACAGTACCTGACGACGCAGTTAGCTAACGCTTGCTATCGATTCATTTACGCTTGCTATTGACTAAGCTAAGCTTGCTCTTAATCAAAGTAAGCTTGCTCTTAATCAAAGTAAGCTTGCTACCGAAGCAAATAGGCCACCTATGTATTTACGTACGCTCGGTATGCAAGCAGAAACGCGTGATATAAGCCTCCGTGCCTACCTTGCGCCGCGCTCTTATTAACTGAGGTACCCCGCCATGACTCCATTGTCTCCCGCCGAAGCCTCGGTGGTCCCTGTTTCGGCCGAATTGGCCATCGTGACGGCCTTTGAGCACCGCGTAGCCACCCGCGATGAGCCCAAAGCGGAGCCGCTATTATTTGATGCCGCCAGCGTGCAGGAGCGACTGCGCCGGGCGCTGCGAGTGCGGTTGCGGCAGCGCGACCCGCGCCGCCTGCGGCGGCTGGCCAGTATTTGCTACCATTTTCTGGCCGCGCCCACCCAGCTCAGTACCGACCCGGCGGTGGCGCTGAGCTTGTCGCCCAGCGCCCTCACCCGCACCTGGCGCGAGCTGCGCGAAGCCGGCCTGGTAGAACTGGTGCCGGCCGGTCGCCAGCGCGGCTACCGCCTTACCCGCGCCGGCGAAGACTGGCTGCTGGCCGTAGTGAAAGGGGAGGCGGACCCCAGGTAGTGATTGGGGATAAGCGAAACCCCGAAAATTGCCCCCAGGCGGACCGCACAGATTTCCCGTTGCCCGGGTTTTTGCGTTACTTGCCCCGCTACCCGTTCTCGCCGCATGAACATCCCAACGCGCCGCCTCCAGTACTTTTTCTTCGGGCAGAATTTCTCCGATGGGGTGCGTACTACGCTGGCCATTTTGCTGCCAGCGCTGGTGCTGGCCCAACTGGGGCACTTTGCCGAGGGCCTGACGATATCGACCGGGGCCGTGTGCCTGAGCATCACCGACACGCCCGGCCCGGCCGGGCACCGGCGCAACGGCATGCTGGCCGCCCTGGGGCTGGTGTTCCTCACGGCCTTGCTCACGGGCGTGGTCGCCAACAACGTCTGGCTGCTGGGGCTGGAAGTGGGCGTGCTCGGCTTCGGGCTCACCATGTTGTTGGTGTGGGGGGTGCGGGCCGGGGCCGTGGGCACGGCGGCGCTGCTGAACGTGGTGTTGCTGCTGGCCCACCCGCCCACGCTGGCCCAAGTGCTGCCCCACGCGGGCCTGCTGCTGGCGGGCGGGCTGTGGTACGCGGCCCTGGCGCTGCTGGTGCATCGGGTGCGGCCCTACCGGCCGGCGCAGCAGGCGCTGGGCGAGTGCATTCACGCCCTGGCCCGGTTTCTGGCGCTGAAAGCACGGTTTTATAACCCCGCCACCGACCTGGCCGACGACTACCGGCAGCTGGTGGCCCAGCAAGTGGTGGTGAGCGAGAAGCAGGAAGCCGTGCGCGACCTGCTCTTTCGGACCCGCCAGATTGTGAGCGAAAGCACCAGCACCGGCCGCCGCCTGGTGCTCACCTTCGTCGAAACCGTGGATTTGTACGAGCGCATCACGGCCGGCTACTACGACTACGCCGCCGTGCGGGCCACTTTTGCCGCCAGCGGGGTGCTGGCCGGGGTGGCCACCCTCATCCGGCACGCGGCCACCGAGCTCGACCACCTCGGCGTGGCCATTCAGGCCAACCGGCCCTACGGCGGCCTCGGCCCCGACCTGCCCGCCGAGCTCGCTCAGCTGCAAGCCCGCATCAGCGCCCTCGAAGCCGACCCCGCCACCGCCGACCCCGCCACCGCCGGCAATACGTTGGTGCTGAAGAAAATTCTGGTGAACCTGCGCGACATCGTGCGGCGGGTGGGCAACATCCGGCGCTACTTCGACGAGAGCCTGGCCGCCGCCGCGCCCGCGCCCAGCCGCGCCGCCGAGCACGCCCAGTTCGTAGCCCACCAGGAAATCGAGCTGCACGCCCTCAGCCAGAACTTCACGCTGAGCTCGGCCGTGTTCCGCCACTCGGTGCGCATGATGCTCGCCTGCCTGGTGGCCTTCGCGGTGGGCGGGTTTCTCTGGCGCGGCCAGCACAACTACTGGATTCTGATGACCGTTGCCATCATGCTCAAGCCCGGTTTCAGCCTCACGCGGCAGCGCAACACCGAGCGCATCGTGGGCACGCTGGTGGGCGGGGCGCTGGGCGGGCTGGTGCTGTGGCTGCTGCCCTGGCCCGAGGCGCGGTTTGGAGTACTCGTCGTGTTTATGGTGGTGGCGTACAGCTTTCAGCGCACGGTTTACCTGGTCACGGTGGTATTTCTCACGGCCTACCTGCTCATCATGTTCAGCTTTTTGGGGCTGAGCTACCTGGGCGTGGCCGAAGAGCGCATTGCCGACACGCTCATTGGCTGCGCCATTGCCTTCGCGGCCGGCTACTTCCTGTTTCCGCGCTGGGAGTCGGAGCAGCTCACCGACTACATGGCCGCCGCCCTGCGCGCCAACCTGGCCTACCTGCGCCAGCTGGCCGCCCGCCTGGCCGGCCGCCCCCTGCCGCCCAACGAGTACCGCCTGCTGCGCAAAAACGTGTACGTGAGCGGAGCCAACCTCGCCGCCGCCTTCCAACGCATGCTCGCCGAGCCCAAAAGCAAGCAGCACCGCCCCCAGGCAACCCACGAATTTGTGGTGCTGAACCACATTTTGTCCTCCAATATTGCCGCCCTCACCGGCACCCTACGCGAGGCCGCGCCCGCCGTGCCGCCCTTCCCGCCCGATAGCCGCCGCGCCCTCACCAGCGCCGTGGCCGCCCTCAGCAAAAGCCTGGCCCGCATTGCGCCCGCCATAACCGTTGCTGCCCCCGAGCTGGGCCCCGCCGAACCCGCCGTGCCCGCGGCCGCCGCGGCCGACGATAAATCGTTGCTGGAGCAGCTCACCTTCCTGCAAAAGGTGAGCGGCGATATCAGCAAAGTGACGGAGCTGCTGGCCCAGCCGGGCCGCTAACCCGCGTTGGTTTTCGCCAGCAACAGCAGCTTGCTCTCCAACTCCCCGGCCGCCAGGGCACAAATCGTTTCAATCTGCAAAAACAAGCCCTGGAGTGTGGTCAGGGTTTCTGTGCTGGCCCCGTTGCCCACCGAAATCAGCGTGACGGCCATGGCCTGAATGGTTTTGGCGATGTCCTCAAATTCCGGGCTCATGCCCATCGTGGCAAACGTGGGGATGATGGAATGCGTGGCTCGTTTCAGGGCAATCCAGTCCTTTTCGGCAATGGCCTTTTTCATGGTTTGCACCAGCGTCGGAATTTCCTGCAGGTAAAGGCCAATCATTTCGGCCATGCGCACCTCGTTTTTGGTGATGCGCCGCAAGTAGTCGAAGTTGACGCAGGTAACGGCCGGGAGTGGGAGCGGCAAGCCATCGGCCTCCGGCTCCGGGGTGGCTTTGGCGTTGTTTTCCTGCTTTAGGTACTTGATTATTTTGCTGTAGAGCAGTTTGTCGTCGATGGGTTTCGAGATGTAGTCGTTCATGCCCACGGCTTTGCATTTCTCCACGTCCACGGTGGTTACGTCGGCCGTGAGGGCAATAATGGGCACCGTGAGGCGCAGCTCGTTGCGGATGTATTCGGTGGCCTCAAAGCCGTTCATTACCGGCATCTGCAAGTCCATCAGCACGATGTCGTAGCGGGTGGTGCGCAGTTTTTCCACGGCCAGCTGGCCGTTGCCGGCCACCTCCATCGCAAAGCCGAAGTCTTCCAGTAGGGTCTTCATCAGCAGCTGATTCAGGGCGATGTCTTCCACCACCAGCACCTTCACGTCTTTAAATCCGGCTTCCAGCTCCACGTCCAGGGGCAGGTCCGAGTCGGCTTTTTCGGTCGTTTTGGCAAAGCTCAGAATAAAGCTGAACGTCGAACCCACGCCCACCTTGCTACGCACGCTGATGGTGCCGCCCTGGGGCTCCACCAGGTTTTTCACAATGGCCAGGCCCAGGCCAGTGCCCCCGTACAGGCGGCTTGTGCCGCTGGTGGCCTGCTGAAAATCGTCGAACACGGTGCCCAGCTTCGATTCTTCGATGCCGATGCCAGTATCCGTCACGGCAAATTCCAGAATCACCTTCTCCTTGTCCTGCACCAGCATCCGCACGCCCACGGTTATTTTTCCCTCACTCGTGAACTTCACCGCGTTGCTCACCAGGTTCAGAATAATCTGGTGCAGCCGCACCGGGTCGCCCACCAGTACTTCCGGAATTTTGGCATCGTATTCCATCTCCAGCGCCAGGTTTTTCTCCTGAATCTTGGTCTCGAACAAATGCACCATCGCCGCCACCGAGGCCGCCAGCTTGAACGGGATTTGCTCGAACGTCATCTTGCCCGCGTCCACCTTGGCCAGGTCCAGAATGTCGTTAATGAGCACAATCAGCGTGTCGCCGCTAATTTTGATGGCCGTCAGGTATTCCTTCTGTTTTTCGGTGAGCTCGGTTTTCAGCACCACCTTCGTGAAGCCGATGATGGCATTCATGGGCGTGCGAATTTCGTGGCTCATATTGCTCAAAAACTGCTGCTTGGCCTTCACGGCATCTTCGGCCGTGGCGGTGGCGCTTTCGGCCTTGGCCTGGGCTTCTTCGGCCAGCACGGTGGCGAGCTCGGCGGCAATTTTGGCTTCGTTCAGCTCGGTGGCAATGCGTTTCTGGTCGGTCACGTCGCGGGCCACCACCACCACGCCCAGCACGTGGCCCTCGTCGTTCTTATACACCGACCCGTTGAACAGCACGTCGGTCAGCTTGCCGTCTTTGTGCCGCAGCGTGAGCGGCGAATCGGCCACCGCGCCCTTGGCAAACACCTCCTCGTACACCTCGCGCGCCATCTGCGGGTCGGTGAAGTACACGAAGAAATCGGAGCCAATCAGCTGCTCGCGGTCGAGGCCGGTGATGTACACCGTGGCCAGGTTCATGTCGGTTATCTTGCCTTCCGGGCTGATGGTCACCAGCGGGTCGCGGCTGGCCTCAATCAGGCCCCGCGCGTAGTTGGCGATGCGCAGCTCGGCGGCCCGCTTCACCTTCTCGTCGTTCTGAAACGCCAGCTCGGTGTTGGCAATCACCAGCTCGGCGGCCCGCTTCTCCTTCTCGTCGTTCTGGAAAGCCAGCTCGATGTTGGCCACGCTCAGCTCCTGGGCCCGCTTCTCCTTCTCATCGTTCTGAAACGCCAGCTCCGCATTCGCCACGCTCAATTCCTGGGCCCGCTTTTCCTTCTCGTCATTCTGAAACGCCAGCTCCGTGTTGGCAATGCTGAGCTCGGCCGCCCGCTTCTCCTTCTCATCATTCTGGAAGGCGAGTTCCGTGTTGGCGATGCTCAGTTCCTGGGCCCGCTTCTCCTTCTCATCGTTCTGAAAGGCCAGCTCGGCGTTGGCCACGCTCAGCTCCTGGGCCCGCTTCTCTTTCTCGTCGTTCTGGAAGGCCAGCTCGGTGTTGGCAATGCTCAGCTCGGCCGCCCGCTTCTCTTTCTCATCATTCTGGAAGGCCAGCTCTTTGTTGGCAATGCTCAACTCCTGGGCCCGCTTTTCCTTCTCATCGTTTTGAAAAGCCAGCTCTTTGTTGGCAATGCTCAGCTCGGCCGCCCGCTTCTCCTTTTCATCGTTCTGAAAGGCCAGCTCGGTATTCGCCACGCTCAACTCCTGGGCCCGCTTCCCTTTTTCGTCGTTCTGAAACGCCAGCTCTTCGTTGGCAATGCTCAATTCGGCGGCCCGCTTCTCCTTCTCGTCGTTCTGGAAAGCCAGCTCCTCGTTGGCCACGCTCAGCTCCTGGGCCCGCTTTTCCTTCTCGTCGTTCTGAAACGCCAATTCTTCGTTGGCAATGCTGAGCTCGTCGGCCCGCTTTTCCTTCTCGTTGTGCTGAAACGCGAGTTCCTTGTTGGCGATGCCCAGCTCGGTGGCCCACTTTTTCTCGGCGTTTTCGCGGGCCACTATCACCGCGCCCAGCAGCGCGCCGTGCTCGTCCTTATACACCGAGCCGTCGAACAGCACCTCGGTCAGCGTGCCGTTGGTGTGGCGTACCGTGCAGGGCACGTTGCTCACCGTGCCGTTGGCCACCACCTCCCGATACGCGGCCCGCACCAGGTCCGGCTCGATAAAATAATTGAAAAAATCCGAGCCCATCAGGGCATCGCGGCCCACGCCCGTAATTCTTGCCGCCGCCTCATTTATATCAATGATTTTGCCCTTGAGGTTAACGGTAGCTAATAAATCCTGACTGGCTTCGAGTAAATTCCGATACCGTTTTTCGCTTTCCTTCATAGTAGTGGTTTTACCGGCCTTAGGGGCAAGCGGTCAGTTAGTTATTGGTATAGCCTGCGGTTGCCGGGTGGGAGAAAAAGCAGCGTTGCTCACTCAGAAAATCCCCGCGCCTCTTGCTTTAACGCGTTATTAATCTTGAGATTATGTCTTCGTTAAGCGGAGGTATGTGTAAGGTACGGCTTTTATATTCCAGGAAAATTTACACCCATCCCCAGGGTGCTTCTGCACCAGCCGCCATTCTCTTGTGGTAAACCCCTTAGGCGCGGGCATAAAACCCAAAAAAGCCCGCCTGATTCAACCAGGCGGGCTTTTTCAACGGGTTGCAGCGGTTACTTCGCGGCCGTGCCGTCGGGCTTGAGCGTGCGGCCCAGCCAGTCGAAAAACACGCGCTGCCAGAGGATGGCATTCTGCGGCTTCAGCACCCAGTGGCCCTCGTTGGGCAAATACAGAAACCGGCTCGGAATACCGCGCAGCTGCGCCGTGCCGAAGGCTTCGATGCCCTGTCCGTCGGGCACCCGAAAATCTTTGCCGCCCTGGATGACGAGGATGGGCGTGTCCCAGTTTTTGGCGAATAGCTGGGGGTTGAATTCCTGGTAGGATTTGCTGGGCGTGGCATCCCAGGGCGTGCCGCCCATGTCGTGCTTGGCGAAGAACATTTCCTCGGTGCTGGGGTACCAGCTGGTGAGGTTGTAGAGGCCATCGTGGGCGATGAAGGTTTTGAAGCGGCCCTCGTGGTGGCCGGCCAGGTAGTACACCGAGTAGCCGCCGTAGCTGGCCCCCACGCAGCCGCGCCGGTCTTTGTCCACAAACGGCTCCTTGCTCAGGGCGTCAATCGCCGAGAGGTAGTCGCGGATGGGCTGGCCGCCCCAGTCGCCCGAAATGGCATCGTTCCACTCGCGGCCGAAGCCGGGCAGGCCGCGCCGGTTGGGCGCTACCACGATGTAGCCGTTGGCCGCCATCAGCTGGAAATTCCAGCGGTAGCTCTGACTCTGGGTGATGGGCGACTGCGGCCCGCCCTGGCAATAGAGCAGGGTAGGATACTTTTTGGCGGGGTCGAAATCGGGCGGGTAAATCACGTACACCTGCATCTGCTTGTTGTCGGTGGTCGTCACGCGGCGGTCTTCGACTTTGCCCAGCTTGATGCCGGCCAATTCGGCTTGGTTGATGGTGGTGAGGGGCGTTTCCTTGCCGGTTTTCAGGTCGAGCCACACGATATCGGCAAAGGCCGACAGCGTGGTGCGGTTGGCCACGGCCTGGTTGTTGCCCACCAGCTCAAAGGCGTTATAATTCTGCGCGCCGGTAGTGAGCTGGCGAATTTTGCCACCTTTGGCGGGCAGCGAAAACAGCTGCTCGGCCCCCGTCACCACGGCCATGAAGTAGATGGTTTTGCCGTCCTGGCTCCAGCGCACATTGTTGGCGCTCAGCTCCGACTCTTTGGTGATGTCCTGGCGGGTTTTGGTGGCGAAATCGTACACCACGATGCCGTTGCGGTCGCTCTCGAAGCCGGGCGTGACCATGCTCAGCCAGGCCACCTGGCGGCCATCCGGCGAGAAAGCCGGCTCGGTGTCGTAGCCGCCCAAGCCCTCGCTCAGGTTCACGGTTTTCTGGTCCCGAATGTCGTAGAGGTAAATATCCGAGTTCGTGCTTTCGGCCTCGGCCTTGCCCGTGAGCTTGCGGCTGGTATAGGCAACTTTATAGCCGTCGGGCGAGAAAGCCAGCTGCTCCGAGCCGCCGTCGGGCAGCAGCGGCGAGTCGAACTTCTCGCCGGCCATCACGTCCTTGCCATAGCCTTCGGGCTTGCCATCGGTCCCCAGGGGCTGAAAGAAAACGTGGCTGGCGAGGTGGTCGTCCCAGGCGTTCCAGTGGCGGTAGTTCAGGTCGTCGATGATTTTGGCGTCGGCCTTGGGCAGGTCCGGAAACATATCCAGCGTGGTCGGGCTCGACTTCACCTCCTGGGTGTAGAGGATGAAATTGGCCTTCGGGGCGTACTTGAGGTTGCCCAGGCCCTGGTCGGGAAAGTCGCTGAGCCGGGCTTTGCCGCTGCCGTCGGCATTCATCACATACAGCTGGTCGGTGCCGCTCTCGCCCGAAAGAAAGGTGAGCTTGCCATCGGGCCGCCAGTTCAGGGTGTTTTCCGAGCCGGGCGTGTCGGTGAGGCGCCGGGCCGCGCCACCGGCCACGGGCACGGTGTAAATGTCGGCGTTGCCCTTGTTGTCGGCCAGGCTGTACCGCGTCACGGTGTAGGCCACCGTTTTGCCATCGGGCGATACCTGCATTTCACCCAGACGGCCCAGCTGCCAGAGCTTTTCGGGGGTGAGAACCTGATTGGGTGGAGTTTGGGCCGCAGCCGCCAGCGGCAGCAGGGCAAGCAGTAGTCGTTTCATAAGGCGAATGTAGCAAGGCGAATGCCGCCCCGGCTTGCGGGCGACGGGCGGCCCGTGCCGCCGGCTCACGGGCTTCTCGTGCCGGCGATGGGGGAGGAGTC
>JAYULN010000256.1:0-2023 GCA_043763525.1 Hymenobacter sp. | reverse complement strand
ACGCGACCCTTCGCGTCTCGGCGTTGAACGGCGCGAACGCCGAGACGCGAAGGGTCGCGTCGCTACACCGTGCTCGTAAACCACTTCGTGACGAGTATACGCGGTAAAGAGGCTTCGCTACGCGCTGCATGACCGTTCTTTTTTGGCCCTATTCGGATAGGCTCTAAGTAGTCAGTAGTCGGACATCAACCTGCTACCAATCAAAATTTAACATCGTTTATGACTACAAAATATTTATATCCGACTACTTATTCATTGCTGTTACGCCGGGCCTTGGTTCAATTGCCGCTGGGGGTGTAGCGCGAACTTTGTAGTTCGCGTTCCCGTGCCGTGCGGGCGGCCTTGCTGGCGCGAGGCCGCGAACTACAAAGTTCGCGCTACAACCTACCGCGTAACAGCAGTTATTCATTGGCATTTAGTAGTCAGGCGGATTCTAAGAACCTGGGTTCGCATTCTAAAATACCGGCTATGCTATGCCGGTTACTCAGCTTGGCGACAGCGGCGGCAGGTTTACTTCCGACACTTTAAGGGGCATCATCGGCTTGCTGGCCCGCGTGGTAGTGGCTGCGTCGGGGGTATTAGCCGCGAGGCGCTGCTGCATCAGGGCCACCATGGCCTGCCAGGTCTGGTCCCAGGATATGGTGGCCAGGTACTCGTCGGTGCGCTGCTGCCAGTCGGCATCGGTGCGCTGGGTTAGGGCCGTGGCAATGGCCTGGCCGAAATCGGCGGCATTGGCGGCAATCTGCACCAGGTTCAGGTCGCCGTAGGGCCGCACCACATCGCGAATGGGCGTACTCACTACGGGGTTGCCGGCCGCCAGGTATTCGGGCGTTTTGGTGGGCGAAATAAACTTCGTGCTTTCGTTATCAGCAAATAACAATGTTGCTACATCCCAACCTTTTAAGTAGGCCGGAAGTTCCTGGTAGTCCTTGCCGCCGAGGTAATGCACGTTGGGGGTGCGGGGCAGGGTAGCAGGGTCGATTTTCACCACCGGCCCGATGATGACAAACTGCCATTCGGGGTGGTTTTGCGCCAGCTCGCGCAGCAGCTCAATGTCGAGCCGCTCATCGACCACGCCAAAAAAGCCAATGCGCGGGTGCGCAATGCCGGCCTGGTCGGCGGGCTCGGGCAGCGGGCCGCGCGCCTGGCCAAAGTGAGCCTTGTCGATGCTACTCGGAAAGGCGTGGGCATCGGGGTGCTGCTCGCGCTTGGCCTCGTACAGCGTCTGCCCCCCGGTGAACACGAGGTCGGCTTTTTGAAACAACTCCTGCTCGCGACTTTTCAGCTCGGGGTGGGCAAACTTGAAGTTGGCCAGCTCGTCCATGCAGTCGTACACCGTCAGCTTGGGCTGGAACTGGCGCGACTTGCCCAGCGCCATGGGCGTGTAGTACCAGAAAATGTAGTCGGCAAAGCCCTGCTCGTGGAAATAATGGCCCAACACTTCGAACTGGGCCTGGTCGGCGGCGGCTTCGTCGGCGTGCAAGCGCTGGGGCAAATGCACCACCACCACCTTCAGCCCGTGCTGCCGCTCTTTGATTTCAACGTGCGGCTCGATGAGGTCGTCGTTGTGATAAAAAGCGTCCTCCACGTAAAAAACCCGGCCGTGCTGGGCAAAGCGCGACAGCAAATGCTGGGGCCGCTGCCACACGAAATCCCAGTGCAGATGCGCAAAGCACACGAGGTCGGGCAGGGAATAGGAAAACGACGTTTCGGCGGTTGATTCGCTGGGCCGGGCAGCGGTAGCGGAGGCACGTAGGGGGGCTTCCACCGTCGATGAAGGGGGCATGAAGAAGGAGCAAGAAGAGGATAGTTCGCACCGGGCCGCATAACAGCACAGATAGCACGGCCGGGTCGCTTGCTACTCTATACGGCCGGTCCTGGCCAAAGGATATGGCTCAGCTTACTTTGTTAAAATGCCGGGCATTCCTCATAAAACCTTCATAATATAGCAATAGACCACTTACAGCGGTTTCCCGATTGGTGTACGTGCCCCGGTCGGACGGCTCCGCCGTCGGACCGGGGC
>JAYULN010000255.1:0-4992 GCA_043763525.1 Hymenobacter sp. | reverse complement strand
TCAGGCCGCTCCGGCGGCCTATGCTACGGAGTCGCCCGCTGCGGCCTACGTAGTCGCTCCGCGCCCGGCTCCGGCCCCGCTGCCCATGCCGGCCGGTGCGCCGGTAGCTACCGGCGCAGCCCCCGCCGACGGGCCCGAGCCGCTACCCGTCGAAAACGGCGTAGAAGAGCTGTACGACACGCCCAGCATCGAGCCCGACCCGGCCGCCGCCATCACCGAGCGCCACCAGATGCGTGACACGCTGCCGCACGTCGAAATCGGCGTGCCCAGCTACGAGGGCGTGGAGCCGGGCCCGAGTGCGGCGGCGACCTTTGCCAAAATCCCCAGCCTGGGTAATAAAATCCCGAGCCTGAAGGATTTGAGCAGCCGTCTGACGGCTGGCCCCGCCACTTCGGTGGTGGCAGAGCCGCAGTTCACCAGCGGCCCGGTGGCTCCCATCGACCCTGCTTTGCTGCAACGGGTGTGGCAGGAACTGGCCGAAGAGCGCCGCGCCCAGGACCGCATGAGCGAATTCTGGGTGCTGAACCGCTCCGTAACCGCCAACGCCGAGCACAACATCGAGCTGAGCGTGGACAACCCCATCCAGGTCGACCAGTTCAACGAAATGCGGGTGGAATTCCTGGCCGAGCTGCGCCGCCGCACCGGCCACCCGCGCCTCACCGTGCAGCCCGTGGTGACCACCGCCGCGCCCACGGCCAAAAAGCTGTACACGGCTACCGATAAGTTTGAATACCTCGCCGAGCGGTTCCCCGCCCTGCGCGAGGCCAAGCAGCGCCTGGGCTTGGAGGCTGATTTTTAAGGAGCGTGCAAAAGCAGCGGTAGCTACAGCCCTCAGCATGACAGCCGAAGCGGTAGAGATGCTTCGGCTGCGCGGACACCAGATGAGCATGACGGTCTGAAGGCGGCTCCATACATTCCTGCTCAACTCCGGGCAACTGAATAGAGCCGCGTGGCGGCGACAGAGTCGAGCATGATTCCGTCGCCACCACGCGGCTTTATTGATACAGCGGTGTCTATGCTTTGCCACGAACCGGCCACGCGGTCGGATACGGACGTGCTACGGCAATATCGGCTATCCGAAACGGGGAAACATCCGCAAACGATTGGGGGCGTGCGCGGGGCGGAAAACAGCCGCTTGCCAGAGGTCGCGCAAATCTTGCAAGGTATGCAAAAAAATCGTTTTTTATTCCCCTATCAGCCAGCTACCTTTGTTTTTTGAATCCCCTCAGCTAGCCGCCTGCGCCCTTCGTGAAAAATAATTTTTTGCTGCTGATTCCGGCCCTGGCGGTCCTAGGTTTTGCCACGCAATGCCAATCGAGCAAGCCGGTTACGGCTGCTACGGCAATGCCCGCCGCGGCTCCCGCTATTGCTTCGGCTGCCCCGGCCGCGCCCAAGGAATACCGCTACGAATCGGTGCCCGGCGACCCACTCGGCGTTCGCATCTACCACCTGGATAATGGTCTGACCGTCTACCTGTCCGACTACAAGGACGCGCCGCGCATTCAGACCTATGTGGCCGTGCGGGCCGGCTCAAAGAACGACCCCGCCACCGCCACCGGCCTGGCGCACTACCTGGAGCACATGGTGTTCAAGGGCACCTCGAAGCTGGGTACCCAGGACTGGGCGAAGGAGAAAGTGGAGCTGGATAAGATTGAGGCCCTGTACGAAACCTACCGGGGCCAGCGCAACGACCCCGCCGCCCGCAAGCGTACTTACAACCAGATTGACTCGATTTCGGGCGTGGCCGCCCGCTCCGCCGTGCCGAATGAGTACGACAAGGTGATGGGGGCCATCGGGGCCAAGGGCTCGAACGCCCACACCTCGAACGAGGAAACGGTGTACCAAGAAGATATTCCGAGCAACCAGCTGGAGAAGTGGGCCGCCATCCAGGCCGAGCGCATGCAGGAGATGGTACCGCGCCTGTTCCATACCGAGCTGGAGGCCGTATACGAGGAGAAAAACCGGGGACTCGACAGCGACTTCAATAAGGAGTTTGAGGCGCTGAACGCGGCTTTGTACCCCACGCACCCCTACGGTACCCAAACGACCATTGGTACGATTGAGCACCTGCAAAATCCGTCCATTACCGAGATTAAGAAGTATTTCGGCCAGTACTATGTGCCCAACAACGTGGCCCTGTGCCTGAGCGGCGATTTGGATTACGATGCCACCATTCGGCTCATCGACAAGTACTTTGGCGCGCTGCCGACCAAGCCGGTGCCCGAGTTCAACTCGCCGGTAGAAAAGCCGCTGACCGCCCCGATTGTGCGTGAAGTACTGGGGCCGCAGTCGGAAAACGTGATGATTGGCTACCGCTTGCCGGGCAAGGCTTCGCAAGATGCCGTACGCCTGCGGATGCTGGATAAAATTCTGAGCAATGGCCAGGCTGGTCTCATCGACCTCGATTTGAACCAGCAGCAGAAAGTGCTGCAAGCCGCTTCGTTCACCGACCTCAACGACGACTATTCCACGCACGTCATCTACGGCACGCCGCGGCAAGGGCAGAAGCTGGAGGAGGTGCGCGGGCTGCTGCTGGCCGAGCTGGCCAAGGTGAAAGCCGGCAACTTTCCCGACTGGCTGATTCCGGCCATCATCAACAACGAGAAGCTGGAGCGCACCAAGAGCTACGAAAGCAACGAGGCCCGCGCCAGCGCCATGTACGAGGCCTTTATCGAGCGCATCAACTGGAAAGACTACCTGAAGCAGCGCGACGATTTCGGCACCATCACCAAGGCTGAGATGGTGAAATTCGTGAACGATAACTACGGCGAGAACTACGTGACCGTGTTCAAGCGCACCGGTACCGACCCCAATAAGGTGAAGGTGGTGAAGCCCGCCATCACGCCCGTGCCGGCCAATCGCGACGTGGCCTCGGCCTACTACAAGCAGCTCACGGCCATGCCGAGCACCGAGATGCAGCCGGTGTTCGTTGATTACAAAATGGACATTGAGCAGACGGAAATTAAGCCCGGCCTGCCGCTGTACTACACGCACAACGCCGAAAACGGCCTGTTCAACCTGTACTACGTGTTCGACCTGGGCAACAACCAGGACCCGCGCTGGGGCCTGGCCGCCGACTACCTGCAATACCTCGGCGCGGGCCAGTACTCGGCCGCGCAGCTGCAACAGGAGTTCTACAAGCTGGGCTGCTCGTTCAGCGTGAACAGCGGGGCCGACCGCACCTTCGTCACCCTCAACGGCCTCGACGCCAACCTGGAGCCCGCGCTGAAGCTGTTTGAGCAGCTGCTACACGCGCCCAAGCCCGATGCCGCCGCCCTCAAAAACATGGTAGCCGGCATTCTCAAGCAGCGCCAGGATGCCAAGCTCGAAAAGCGCGTGATTCTGAATCAGGCGATGGTGAGCTACGTGAAGTACGGCCCGAAAAACCCCTTTACCAACATTCTGAGCGAGAAAGAGCTGAAGGCGCTGAAGCCGGAGCAGCTGACGAGTCTCATCAAGAAACTGCCGACCTACCAACATCGTGTTCTGTATTACGGACCTCGTAATTTCAGAGTTGAAGCGGTTTTGCGAAAAGGTGAAACGATGCCAGAGGGTATCATGGAGCCGCTAAAGCGTTCCATGCGCCTTACTTCAGTGCCACTTTTACCAATACCACAAGCCAAAGACTTCGCCGAGCAACCTCTGAAGGACAAAAAGGTCTATTGGGTCGACTACAACATGGTGCAGGCCGAAATCCTGTTCCTGACCAAGGGCGACCTCTACAGCAAAGACTTGGTGCCCACGGTGGCGCTCTACAACGAGTATTTCGGCGGCGGCATGGGCAGCATCGTGTTTCAGGATTTGCGCGAGAGCAAGGCGCTGGCCTACTCGGCCTACTCCGGCTACTCGAACGCCGACAAGCTGGGCCGCTCCAACTACAACCTGAGCTACATCGGCACGCAGAGTGATAAGCTGCCCGAGGCCATGGCCGGCATGGAAGCTCTGCTCACCGACATGCCCATAGCCGAGGCCAACCTCGAAATCGCCAAAAACGCCATCCGCAACAGCATCAGCACCGAGCGCATCACCAAGGGCAACATCCTGATGAGCTACGAGCGGGCCAAGCGCCTCGGCCTCGACTACGACCTGCGCCGCGACGTGTACGCCAGCACCCAGAAAATGACGTTTGATGAATTGAAGAAGTTTCAACTAGCCAAAATTCGCGGACAAAACCAGGTCATTCTGGTTATTGGTTCGAAAGACCGGCTGAATTTCAAGGAGCTGGCCAAGTACGGCCAGGTGCAGCAGCTCACGCTGAAAGAAATTTTCGGGTACTAGCTCACTAGTACCGCCCCAGGGGTCACCTCACCCCCTAGCCCCCTCTCCTGCGGAGAGGGGGAACTAGTCTCTAGCATAGTCTAGAACAGTTCCAAGGCTAGAAATAAAAACTAAAAACTAGTCCCCCCTCTCCGCAGGAGAGGGGGTGAGGGGGTGAGGTGAAACGGTCGCACCGTCTTACCTTTCCGCATGGAAAATCTACCCCTCATTCCGTCTGGCCCCGAGGACGTTGCCAACTTCGTTTTCACTACCGAAGTTGGTCCCTGGCGCAAACATCTCAAGGAGTACGCCCGCCAAAACCGCCGCCAACCTACCCCAGCCGAGGCCGTTTTATGGCAGGCCCTACGCAATTCCAGTCTGGGGGTCCGCTTCCGCCGCCAACATGCCATTGCCAGCTACATCGTTGACTTTTTCTGTACCAGTGCCTTCCTGATAATCGAACTCGACGGCGAAATTCACCTCACCCCCGAGAACGCCGAATACGACACGGGCCGTACCTTCACGCTAACGGAATTAGGCTACCGCGAACTGCGTTTCACCAACCAGCAAGTGCTAAATAGCTTAGACGCAGTCTTAGCTGAAATAGCCCAAAATATAGAAGTACAATACGCTGAACCCTCGTCAGGCTCCCCCTCTCCGCAGGAGAGGGGGCCGGCCCCGAAGGGGTCCCGTGACGTTACCCCGAACGATATGCCCGAACTAGCCCCTGCCCCG